>JALVZN010000046.1 GCA_027037615.1 Caldifarciminota bacterium
TCGACAGCGGCGTTCCTTTACTACTACCGATTTGTCTATTCCGTGTTCCTTGGGCCTCTTCACGAAGAGCATAAGGAAGTCAAAGAGGCACCGGCATACTACTGGATCTCATACATCGTTATTGCAATCCCGATATTTTACTTCGGGCTCTATCCCGGCAAACTCGTGGCCATCATCTCGAAAATTCTGGACACTTACGACCTCCCATCGCTCCAGACATACACAGCGACAACAGTTACCACGCCGCTCGGCACATTCAACGGCCTGCTGATAGGACTTGGATTTGGAGCTGCACTTCTGGTCGGCATAATCCTTTACCTCATAGGCGGGAGAACGAAGAAAGCGGCATCTCAGACGGACAAGTATCTGGCATCTGAGGTTGTGACAAACGAGTTCGAGCTCCATTATGCGACGGATTTCTACAAGTTCCTTGAGCGTGAACTGCACGGAATCCTGAAAATCAGCGCACAGAAATTTTATGCATTTTTCGAGGAGATCGTCAGGTTTACGGCCGATCTTAACCGCAAGATGTTCTTCTGCGGCAACGGTCAGGCCTACCTTTACTACCTGACGATCCTGTTGACCATCCTGATATTTGCAATCTGGAGGATTAACCTATGAACGCAATCGGTATTCAAATAGGCTGGATCATTTTCATGCCCATCCTGGTGATAATCATGGGGTTGTTGTATCTTGGGGCAGCCCGAAAGATAACGGCGAGGGTTCATAACAGGTATGGGCCACCGATCTATCAGAACATCATCGATGTCATAAAGCTGTTTTCCAAGAAAAGGGCGACGAACCACGGGGTGATGTTCTCTCTCGGCCCAATCATGGCATTTTCAGGGCTGCTCATCTCACTGATGTTCATCCCGATCGGCAACAGAGCGCTTCTTTCGTTCAACGGCGACATAATCGTCCTGCTATACCTCCTCGTCATAGCGCCGCTCGGCATGGCGCTGGGCGTCGGAGAAGGCGCAAACCCGATGGGGACCATAGGAATTGCCCGTGCCCTGACGCTGATGCTCGGCTACGAGGTGGTGCTCATCATCTCCGCACTCAGCGTGATGCTTTACACAGGCTCAGCGTCGTTCATGAAGATAATCGAGGCGCAGAGCGGGGGAGTGGGTCACTGGTTCCTCTGGCCGCTGTTCCTTTCAGCACTTGCAATGGACATGGCGCTTCAGGGCGTTCTGGGCGAAAAACCGTTCGACCAGCCGATAGCACCCCATGAGATCGCATCCGGACCGATGGTCGAGTTCGGCGGCAAATATCTCGGCTTGCTCCAGCTCTACCACGCCATCGCCATCGTCGTGGAGACAGGGATAATGGTCAACCTGTTCCTTGGAGGCGGAACGCTCTTCTGGTGGTTCGTTAAGTCGTTCACCGTGTTCTTCATAGCGCTTCTGATCAACGCCGTGATGCCACGCTTCAGGATAGGACAGGCATTCAAGTTCTTCTGGACATATCCAGCCGCCATAAGTCTCCTCGGCCTGATACTCGTGGCCATATTGAAATAAGGAGGATTGACTGAGATGACGAAAGAAAAAGCGCCAAAGGGCATTAAAGGATGGGCACAGGGGCGCAGCCTCTGGATGCTCCATTTTTGCACAGGATGCGGCGCCATCGAGATGCCGCCTACAATGACATCAAGATACGACATGGAGCGGTTCGGCATAACGCCGATGGCAACTCCAAGACAGGCTGACCTGCTGTTGATAACCGGTTACCTCACCGTTAAAACGCTGAAACGCGTCGTTAGATCATACGAGCAGATGCCTGACCCCAAATATGTCATCGGTTTCGGTTCATGCACCGTGAACGGCGGCATGTATTGGGATTCCTACAACACGATAAAAAGGCTCGACCTTTACATCCCCGTTGACCTGTATATCGCGGGCTGCATGCCGAGGCCTGAGGCCATAATCGATTCCTTCACCGAGCTCATCAAAGGCATCAAAGAGGGCAGGTTCGACGGCTGGATCAGATACCGCGAGAACATCGAATTCTACAAACGCAATCAGGCGATGGTCATGGACATCAGGAAGTGGAGCCTCGACACCGAACTCGCAGAACGGATATGGAACGAGGTTCAGGAAGAGCGAAAGAAGAGATTTGAGCGTGCGACGGTGCCTCATGTGTATGAACTTGCAGAGAGGATACCGGAGGGGTTACCGAAATGAGTCTCGAAAAAGAACAAAAGGTTGTTGAGCTGGTGAAAGCCTCATTTGAGGATGCTGAGGCCGAAGTTCAGAGAGAACGCCGCGTCAAGGTGTGGGTAAAGCCCAACCGCGTGTTCCCGCTCGTGGCTTACCTCAAAGGACACGGATTTAACCACTTCGTAGCCATCAGCGCCGTTGACTGGATAAAGGACGGCGAGATCGAGCTCGTGTATCACCTGTGGAGCTACTCGGAAAAGGTGCATGTGATGATCAAGACGAGAATTCCGCGCGACAACGGCAGCATGCCGACCCTCAAGCCACTGTTCAATCAGGCTGAGACATACGAGCGTGACATCCACGAATTTTTCGGCGTTTACTTCGAGGGCAATGAGAAACTGGATCGCGAGTTCATACTTGAAGACTGGGACGGCCCACCGCCGATGAGAAAAGACTTCGACACAAGGTTGTTCTCGGCCGAATTCTATGATCAGGAAGATCTTGAGAGCGAAGCTCTCAGGCTCAAAATCCAGCCATACAAGGGGCATTTGAGAAAATGAGCGAGAGGATAGAAACAATCAGGGAATTTGAATACTTTATAGGGCCTCAGCACCCGGGTATAACCGGGAACTTCAGCATAAAACTGAAGGCCAAAGGCGACATAATTCTTGAGGCTGAGGCACATCCCGGTTACCTGCATCGCGGCTTCGAGAAATTGATGGAGCAACGGCACTGGGTTAAGAATGTCCCCATGGTCTGCCGAATTTGCGTTCCTGACCCGGATCCGAACGAAGTGCTTTACGCAATGGGAGTTGAAGAGCTTGCAGGCCTCGAAGTTCCCGAGAGGGCACAGTGGATTCGCGTGATGGTGCTGGAGATGTCCCGTATAACGGCTCACCTGTTCTATCTCGGAGGCATAGCCGGGGCGCTCGGCCTTTACACGATACCGCAGTGGACGATCGGTGACCGTGATTATGTGCTCGACAGGTTCGAGGAGCTAACCGGGGCAAGGGTCTATCACATCTACACGACGCCGGGCGGTGTCAGGCGCGACCTGCCCAAAGGCTTTGCGGACAGGATGCACAAGACACTCGATTACCTTGAGAAAAGGCTCAAGGACTACTATCGCCTGATGTTCGACAACCCGGTGTTCCAGAAAAGGACGATCGGCGTCGGCACAATGGATTCCGAATGGGCGATGGAAAACGGCGTTACAGGGCCAAACCTGCGTGGATGCGGCGTGAAAGCGGATGTCAGAATCGACGACCCGTATCTGGTCTATGACAAGATAGATTTCGAGGTTCCGACCGCCGACGGCTGCGACATGTTCTCAAGGGCGATCGTCAGGTATCGCGAGCTTGAGCAGTCCATCCACATCATTAGGCAGGTTCTCGACAACATGCCTGACGGCCCGTTCCTCAACAAGCCGGGCAATCCGATGATGTGGCGCGTGCCACCAGGAGATGTGTATGTGAGAGTGGAATCCTCCAAAGGCGAATACGGCTACTACATCGTGTCAAGCGGCGGGGTGAAACCTTACAGGGTGCATGTGAGAGGGCCATCGATGACACACGGAATCCATGTGATCGAGCAACTGCTTGTAGGACAGCGCGTTGCTGATGTATCGGCAATCATGTTCTCCCTTGACATTTGTCCACCGGACATAGACAGGTGAGGTGAAAAATGGCAATCAAAAATTTCTTTGAACCGTTTACGGCACTGAAACATCTGGGGATGAAACC
>JALVZN010000047.1:0-35980 GCA_027037615.1 Caldifarciminota bacterium
ACATAGGTTTTGGGCGATACTTTGTAGATGTCTCCGATCGCCATGAGGGAATCCACGGCAGCCCCTGTCAGAGCCGCAAGCCTGTTGGGGTCTTTCAGCCAGTAAGTGTTCGGATCGACCCTATCGATGCGCACGCCGAAGTTCAGCACCATGCCAATGTCGCGGAACTCGATCTTATCCTGCATGTAACCGCTGTAATGCACGGGATGCCTTGTGTAGAGCTCCCACGGTGCCATATCGTAAGGTGGCACGCTGTCCTCAGGATCAGGTGCTGTCGGGTTGCGACGCTCAAAGTGAATCATGTATTTCCTGTAATCAAGCCCCATCTGAAGCTGATGCAGGCCTTTCTGCGTGGTCAGGTCGAACTTGATCTCGTTGGTTCTGGAATGCGCATACTTCCAGAGATAGGCGACGCCTGACACAGCAAATCCTTCGGGCGAAATGAGATGGTGCTCGACAAGGTTCAGGTCAAGGGAATCGTAAACTCCGCCTTTATAGGTTTTGTCGTAGAGCGATGCCGTAAGTGACATGAAGGTCTTAGATGACGGAACGAAATTCAGTTTGAAAGCGGCAAGCCTGTCGCCCATCCAGAATCTCGGTGCATCGTAAGGCGCATATTTGAAGAAGTGCAGGTATTCCATCGTCTGCACGGTGTCATACATCCCGATGAAGTCAACTCTGATGTTGCTGGAGGCGTGATAGGTCAGCCTCGTTATGAAGGAGTTTATGTCCCTGTAAGCCATCGGCACCTTTTTCGGCGTGCCGGATTTGTCTCTGCCCTCTGAGTTGCGCCAGTTCGGGTAGATGTAACCGTAAAATCGGCCATCGGTGGTGTAGAGCTTGCCTGCGGCGAACACGCTGAGCTTCCTGTGCATAAGTGGCTGTTTGATGGAGAATTCCATGGATTCCATGTTCTGGCGATTGCTGTCCGGTGTGATCCAGTCCGTCATCGTGTTCACGGATATCGACTTGCGCGTCGCTTCCGGTAACACCATGTTGACAACGGCGGACAGTGCACCGCCGTATTCTGCGCTGAATGTGCCCGTGTATGCCGTCATCTCTGAGAGCGCACCAGAAGGCAGGTTGTCAAGCAGGAAACCGCCGAAAATCGGGTCCTTCACGGAGATGCCTTCGATCAGATAGGCCGTCTCGTTCTCACGACCCCCGCGAAAATGTAATCCGTCGCTCGGATTGCCCTGAAACTGCTCTTTTGACTGGTCTTCGGTAAGCCCCGTGAATGTGAGGTCGGGGATGATGCCGGCCTGTGTCGTCAGGACATCCTTGACGCTTATCGTGGGCAGCTTCTTCATCAAACCGGACTCGATCGTCTGCGATGTCGAGACTATGTCGATCTGGACAGGAGGCTTCTTTGCGGTGACGACCAGTTCCTTCATCTGGACGGTGGTCGGTTTGAGCATGAAGTCCACATAAGTGGTGTAGTCTGCGCGGACGACGACATTCTTTTTGACGACAGTCTGATAGCTCAACATGGAGGCCTCAACATCGTAAGTGCCGGGCGGGACATTCAGGATGAAGTAGTAGCCATCTAAGTCGGTGGATGCGCCCAGTCCTGTGCCCTTCACAACGACATTCGCTGCCGGCAGCGGCTCATGTGTCTCGGCATCTACCACCCTGCCGGCGATTTTTCCTGTGTTGCCTGCTAACAAAATTGATGGCAATAGCAACGCCAAAATGGGGAATATGAGGATAAATTTTCTTTTCATGGCAGGAGAAAAGAGGGGGGATGTTGTCCCCCCTCGGAGTTTTTACTTCACGACAACGAGTTTGGATGATAGGTTGAGCCCGGAGCCGTTGACCCTGACGAAATACACGCCCGGATTGAGGGAGACGGAACTCAAGCTCATGGTGTGTGTCCCTGAGGACAGCCTACCGCTGTAAAGCGTTCTGGCAAGCCTGCCTGATGCGTCGTAGATGCTGACATCCACATTCATGTCTTCAGGCAGGGAGAACATGAGGTTCAGCCTGTTGTTCACCAATATCGACGGTGTCACGCGGAGTTGTCCTGCAATGCCGTTATTCGGCCTTGTATCCTCGCTGATGAACGACGGAGTAAGGTCGATGTAGGCCTTCTGATAGCCGAGCGGTTCCTCGTTAGGATAGTAGTCGCCGCCCCATGGATTATCCTGCTCCTGAACGACCACGAGTATCGGCACTCGCCCCTCCATCGGGAGGTTGGGCACAGCTGACCTCGGTATGGCGAACTCTATGCCGTTGTAAGGCTCATCGATGGAAATCGCCCACTCGGCTGTGTCTCCCGTCGGGCCAACAAATCCGTAGTTGGGGTGTAATGAGTTGTCATAGACATAGAACCCGAACACATCAGGCAACACGCCTCCCCAGGACGGCACAATGCCGCTGTCCGTGTGTGTCACTGCTGCGAGGAAATCGTATCCACTGATCCACCAACCCCATGTCATGCCGGTGGAGGAATCGTCATCGACATCGATGTAAAGGGCGACATAGGCCTCGCCGCTGTAAAGCGTGGAGTCCATAAGCCTGTACAGGTCTGCCGAATCGTTGAAGTTCACATAGAAGTAGAGATACTGGTCATCGCTTACATAATAGATGTCCTGCATATCCGTATCGACATACTTTTCGGGGTTGTTAGGATCCACAGAGTGGTCATGGAGCTGCTCCTCCTCGTTGTAGAGTGCGAGAGGTGCACCAATCGGATCGATGCCGTCCCAATCGCTGAAATCGCCGTCGATGGTTATCCCGGCATCAGAGAGGTTCTGGAGGTCGTATTTGTAAACGCCATATCCGCAGACATCCTCATCAGGTGCATAGTCGCCGCCCCATGGGTTGTCCTGCTCCTGTGTGACGACCAAGAAGTAGAAGCTTGAGCCAAGCCCTTCGATGGCGGCCTTGGGAAGTGCGACCTCAAGTGCGTTGTAAGGCTCGTCGATGGAAATGGCAGAGATCGGGGTGTCTGGCAGTGCATCGCCGAAGCCCCAGTTAGGATGTGCGCTCGGATCGACATAGGCATACATACCGTAGGCGTCAGGCAGGACGCCTCCCCATGAAGGCACAATTCCGCTGTCCGTGTGGGTGACAGTGGCAAAGAAGTCGTAACCTGCTGCCCACCAGCCCCATGTGAGGCCTGTTGAGGAGTCCTCGTCGAGGTCCATGAAGATGGAGACAGCGGCCTCGCCGTGATACAGCGTTGAATCCGTCAGACGATACAGGTCAGCAGAATCGTTAAATGTTATGTAAAAGTAGATGTAGAGGCTGTCATCTGTGACATAGATCTGGTGCATATCTGTGTCCACATACTTTGTGGGGTTGTTCGGGTCGATAGCATGATCATGGAGGCCTTCAGGTTGAGGTGTGGGATTGACATCGACCAGCCATCCGGGATCCCATTCGGAAAAATCACCATCTATAACCACAGGCTGTGCCCAGAGTGAGGACACAGCTACCAGAGATAACACAACCAATAACTTTTTCATAACACACCTCCTTTTGGCTTGTAAAGCAAATCTTTAAGCAAGAAAAATGGTTAGTCAAGTGAAAGAATTACAAACATTTACATTTTGATAATTTCACCGTTTATCGGGATGTGGAAGGCCTCTCCTACACATTTATCTATGATTTCCAGAGTTTTATCATGGATTTGCAAATCGGCAATGTTGTAGAAATGACCCCACATAAGGGTTTTGATTTCTTCAATATTATTTTGGCCTATCTCGATTGCCTCGTGGATTTCACCTCGTAAGTAACAAGTTTTACAAATGGGACCAAAATCGCGAGGTGAAAAATAAAGCACAGGCTGGTTTGCCTCTATCCGTCGCCTGCACACAACACACCTATCCGTCTCGATCCTGTGCCCCACGAAGGACAGGAATTTGACCTTATAAGCGTAATGAACAGCAACCGATGGACGCCGTTCGAGTATCTCGAACGCCTTTAGCGTCATCTGAAACACCTTCTCATGAGGTGCGTGTTCGGGCAAAGCGTGCTCGAGGAGCTTGATTATCCCGAACCCAAGGGACGCCTTCCTGTAATCCTCTCTAAACCCGTCAAACGAACGCAGGACTTTCGCCTCTTTGATGAGCTGTAAATCGCGATCGGGTCTGAAGTAGAAAACGATTTCGGAGAGTTTGAAGGGTTCCAGCGATGCTGCAAGATGGGATTTCGGGCGGCGTTTGCCCTTTGCCACAGCTTTGATTTTGCCCATTTCCCTTGTGAAAATCGATAGGATCTCCGATGACTCGCCGAATTTTACACCTTTCAGGATGATCGCCTCGCTCCGCTTAAGGACCGACATACCTCACCCCTGCGGAAAAATCGAATTTCTGGTTCGAGGAATAGCCGATTTTAAGGTTCAATTTTGTGTTTTTCAGGTTGACCCAGCCATAAATTGCCGTCCTGCTGTCGCTCCCCGACATCTGGAATGTGGTGCCGTCAGGTTCAAAGTATGTGACCGTGTGCTCACCGATGTTGTAAACATAGGTTATGACGCCAAAGTGCCCTTTCTCGCCCCTGAACATGAGCATGCTGCCGCGCTGCGGCTGGTAGTAGAAGAACTCGGCCCTCACGATATACCTGATGTCACCTGAGGATTCGAGTTGAACACGCAGTCGCCTGTTGGTGCTGTGCAGGTAGTAAAGGCTCACGCGGTAATCGTCCGAGGCCCTGAAAGATAGCCTCAACTTCGAGTATCTGCCCATATAAACGCCGATGAACAGCGGCAAATTTGACGGATATGCCGAAAAATAGAGCCTCGTTTCGTCGTATGTCGGCGCAAAAAATGCGCTTGAATACCCTTCCGAGGTCGAGCTCCTTATCCAGAAATAGAAATGGGTTGAAGTATCTCTGAGTAGGCCAGCCCCGATCTTTAACCTGTTTTTCACCACCTCACCAACTATGAACCTTTGAGAAGGTTTGTCCCTTGAGAACACAACGCCCGTTCTGAAATCATCGCCGATCGATACGGCCTGCTCTTTTCCCGACAGATAGAGGTTAAAAACGCCCTTTTTCTGAACCATAAACGCACTTTCCCCGTAAGACGACGGCCACCACACCCTTTTGGTGGACAACGGGACCCTGTATCGGAGTTTGCCGACGGTGCAGTCAATCCCGTAAGGCAGATGGGCCGTGGCGAACCAGTGATAAGTGCCGTAACCCGTTATTGAGAACCCGCCTGCCAGTTTTTTCTGATAGAGCCACACGCTTGAACTCCCCTTTTTCCTCGCTGAGTTGACGCTTAACCTGAGCCTAACCTTCAAATTGTCGGAAAACGAGAGGTAAGGAGCAAGTTTGCTGGCATACCATTCGCTTATTTTGCACTTTCTCACGAGCTCGTCCATGCTGTCAAAAGGCCTCTTTTTGATGATGCATGCGGCGAGGCCGGGCGTCATATAAGGCACCATCATGAGCTCCTCTCGAGTGGATGTGTTTACGCCGACGACTATCATATCCTCATCATCTTGAGACTCAAGTGATACGGAATCGTCAACCCAGGGAGTTAGCCACAAGTTTATAAGGCACAAGATTAAACCGGTCATGTCTATCCGCCTCCCTTGCACGGCGATTATCTCTCATAGCCCGCCCAAATTCAAGGTTAAGGCCATGATCAACGGCTGATCATGTGCCTACAGAGCATCGGGATAACGACTTATGCAGGTTTTACGGGTATCCTCGAGAGGCGAAGTCACTTTCACCCTGCTGCCTCTATTGGAGGTGGTGATTAGCAATAGCTTTGAAATGGGGTTCCAGCGGTGCGACAGTTCTTTCATCATTTTACACAATTTTTCGCTATACACCTCTATATTCCGCCAATTAGATCACCTGGAGAGACTGATAAAGAAAATTGAGGGATATTTAAAAGCGTTGGGGTATGGGGTTTGAAGACTCTCTTTTATTCAACTTCCTGCAAGATTTCTCCTGTGACATCCAAAAGAATTGGGTTTTGTTTGCTTGTTTTTAAGGTTGTTCAGCTCTAAACTATGTTCATGATACATGAACATCATAAAACAGTGAACAACAAGAACTATGAGCTGATCCATAAAGTCAAGGAAAGTTTTGAAACATCTACAGGTTTAAAAGTTGAGCTAATATTTAATGACAAGATCTATTTAAGAATAAAAAATGGAGGGACAGTTACAGCAAGTTGTTGTATCAAATCCCAATTAAGACCCTCGACTCTTCCTTTAATTTTAGAAGAATGCAAGAAGGACGAGCCGGTAATCGTCATAACACAGTTTGTCTCACGACCGATTGCTGAGAAATTGAGGCAAAACAAAATTTGGTTTGCTGACACCGTTGGTAATGTGTATATAGAAGTTCCCGGAAAATTGTTTGTTTTCGTTATCGGGAAATCCCAAAAAAGAGTTTATGAAGAGAAAAATACGCTTAAAACTGAAAGTGGTGCTAAATTAATACTCTACCTGCTCACGCACGGGCCTGAAATAGAGGCGACATATCGCAAAATTGCTGAGGAAACCGGTTTGTCTCTGGGTAGAACATCTCACCTTGTAAGAGCACTATTAAAGAATGAGATCGTACTGAAAAACGGCAAAACTTATTCAGTTATTGATGGAAAAAAACTGTTTGAGATATGGATTGAAGTGTATATCGAGAAACTAAAACTTAAGAGACTCGAAGGAATTTATTTATCAAAATTTCGCTCAAATTTGGTAGAACTGTATAAAAGAGTGACAAAATTAAACATCCCTGCAGGAATTGGGGATGAGCTTGGAGGTGAGATTTTATCAGGTTATTTAAAAGCAAAATATGCGAGTCTCTGGATTAGGCTTGAAGACAAGGAATTGTTGAAAAAAGAACTCGGTCTCTTACGAACGAAAAAGGGGAATATCAAAGTTTATGAACACTTCAATCCGCAAATTATCTGGTGGTCCCCACAAAAAGGTATCATTCCCGTTCCAATGATTATAGCTGATTTGTTGGAAACAGATGATGTCAGATGTCGTGAAACTGCAATGATGTTGCGGGAGAAGTTTCTCAAATGGACTATTTAATTGGAAAAGAACAGGCAGAGCTGATTCTTCAATTAGCCGGCTGTTTAGAAAGACTTGGATGGGATTATGCTTTGATAGGTGCTATGAGTTTAATTGTTCAAGGTATTGAACTCGGTCGAGTCACAAAGGACTTAGACTTCACAGTACTGGTCAGTGCTGATATTAAGAGAGATAAGAGAGATATTGGATATTATCTCCAAAGATGTGGATTAAGAGAAACCCGGATACCTCACAGATATGAGTTTAAAGATATGTTTGTTGATGTAATTCCCATATTTGAAAAATCAGATAAGTTATTCACTTACTGGTCCACTGGTGAGAAAATGAGCATAGCGGGGTACAGAGACGCAATAGTTAAGTCAACGATTAAGGAAGTTGAAACAGACCTTGGATTAATCACGATAAAAGTGGCTCCTGTCCCTTTGATAGTTTTTCTTAAATTGGTTGCCTGTTTCGAGAGAATGGAGTCAAGTAGTTTTGATTATGCGCATAAGCATTTGAATGATATTTTGAAATGTCTGGAACAATATGAGTTTGAAAGTGATAGAAAGTTTGACTTTGTTGATGAGGTTGGATGGGCAGAGGATCAATTTGACTGTACTGGAGCTTTTCTTCTGGGTATTGACTTAAAGAGGATTTCCTCGCATGAGATTCGTTCGGTATTCAATTATTATCTGGAGAAATGTTGCTCTCTCGAACGGGATGAATTTAGTAAAATGCTTTTGAATTGTCTAAAACGGGGATTTGATTATGAAAATGAAGGGGCGATCGGAAAGAATTAAAATGGTATCCAAGGAATGGATAAAGGTCCCGAAGCCTTTTAGAGAGTCCATCTGAAGCCACTTAACGGCAAAGTGCCTTTAGGAAGATGATTTTGAAGATTGGGACATACGGAGACTTTGAGGATATCCAAGGACTGTTCGAGTTGTATTCCAAGGAGACCTTAAGCGTCGTGGAACGCTATCCTGACATCAAAAGGGAGTAAAATATTGGGCTAAAAATGGGCTGGAGAGATTTAAGGATAGAATTTTGGGATTGGTCCATGAGATGCATCCACCATTATCGAGCGGCTTTAGATGGCTGGAATGTCATGAGGTTAGTGGAAGTGTCGAATTAGGTGTTGTATAACCCCTACATGCACCGAGTTAAAAAACGGCGGATGTCAGGTGGTATTCGTGGCGCTGTTGATCCGTTGATCCAATATAGCCATGAACAAAAGGAATTATTGTCCATTGTGCGATTTAGAAACCAACGGGAGGCTGTCATTATGCTATATTTACCTCTCATCGTTTTGTTAATCTCGGACTTAACGGTGAAATCGGGTGAACCTGTCGATGTTACCGTGATCAAAAAAATCGAGGTGAAACAGAAATACCATCTTCTGACCAAAACCAACCCGATCAAGATCGAGGTTGCAGGCCCATCGATCGTTAGGTTTTACACGAGACTTGTGTTCAGCGATCCGACCCGCCAGAAGGGGCGGTATAGCCTGATAATCGAAGAGGATACGGTTAAGCAGAGGGTTGTCAGCAAATCGACATCGATATCAAAAGGCGCAAGGTGGAACGGGTATCGACTTGGAAAGTGGAGGTCATTCGTCGTGGAAGTCCCGCCCGGCAAACACACTTACAAAATATACCTTTTTGACGGCACTTTTGACTCCGTCCTTGTGAGGCCTGTCGTTCAGGAAGGGCACGGGTGGAAAGAGTTGACGCCGCAGAACAAAGCGGCTCAGGTGGTAGCTGTCGAAAACAACAGCCCGATAAGGTACTGGATGGCCGAAGGTGATAAGCTCTCATTCTCTGTGGATGGCCCTGCAAAGCTAAAGGTTTACGCTCGATATGCTTTCAGGCCCGAAGAAGCCGAACCGCAGGATTTTTATGTTCAGGTTTACGCTGACGGTGAGCAGTTGGCGGGAAAAGAGTTCACAGTCATGAAATCGAGAAGCGTTTATTTTCAGGATAGGGCTGATCTTCATCCCTCGACGAGGAAAACATTGTGGGTTGACATACCTGGAGGGCGCCATACGGTTGAGGTGAAAGTCCCGTCAGGCGTTGTTATCAGGGCATTGGTCAACAAACTGAAATAACCCGACCCAGCAGGAGGCTTGAGATGGCATTGATAATGATGTTCCTTGCGGCCCAATTCTGGCCTATCCACCTTGCAACTGACAAAACTGCCTATGTGACGGTGTCGCTTGCCTATGACGACAATGTCTTCAGATACTCCGATGAGGCTATATCGAAAATACTCGATGGCAAAGTCCGCCTTCCGATCAAATCGATAGACGACTTCAGGATGGAAATGAAAGGAACTCTGAAATGGAAGATTATGCGCGACAGTTATTTGACTTTCGGTTTGAATTCCACGACTTATGCGAGGAATACCGAAAAAAGCTATCAGCATATCTCGATCGCGTTCTCATACGCCGATTTAAGGCTATCTGCAGCCTACACCCCTTACAAGTTGCTCTTTTACACGACCAGAAGCCAGAAACCCCTTGGCTACCACTCATTTAACTCTTCGCTGGAATACAGCGTGCCGTTGAAATGGGCGAAGCTGAGAGCAAAAGCCGTGGCAGGCTACATCGATTTTGAGGATAGCCTTTTTGGCTACATAACTGGCCCATTTTATGCGGGCGAAGTTGAGTTGATCAGGGGCTCAAATTTCGTGGCGATCAGGAAGCGGATTCAGTTGAGCCGTGATGGCAGCATCTTCGACGGTTTCTGCGAAAGAGGGATGCGCTTCGGGATTAAGATAAAGACCTCGACAAGATCATACTGGAAACTCTATGGCACATACAGAAATCGGCGATTTTCGCCTGTCGATGAGGGCTACACGCGCATAGACGACATTTACAGCCTGTCCAGCAAATTCATGTTCAGGGCAAATCCGAGGGTGGAATTGGGCCCGTTCGTAAAATTGGGTTTGAGGAAGATTTACCGCAGGTTTCAGGGAAATGTCTCTGTGGGGCGCGGTATGCCTTACAGGGAGGTGGTCAGCGGTTTTTTGATGGCGGTGACGATATAAAAAGGAACAGGGAGGCATCCTATAAGCCGAGTTCTGTTCCCGCTATGCGGGCGGCGGCCATTTATCTGGGCGGCGGGTTACCCGCGCCGCTCAAGCGGCCTACCCGAAGGTCAAGGGGTGCGGGCCACACCCCGGAGCCATGCGGCTCCTTCCCTTCATGTTTGGCCTTGCTCCGGGCGGGGGTTACCAGCACGGGATGTCGCCATCCCGCCTGGTGGGCTCTTACCCCACCGTTTCACCCTTGCCTGATCCCCTCAACGGGGCCATCGGCGGTCTGGTTTCTGTGGCCCTGTCCGTAGTGCCAGGGTCTCCCCTGACACCCCTGGGTGTTACCCAGCGCCCTGCCCTCTGGAGCTCGGACTTTCCTCAGGAGACACATTTCGGTCTCCCGCGGCCGCCCGGATGCCTCCCTGCGAGGTCTCTAATTTACAAACTCAATCGTTTCGTGCAACCCCTGAGAACCGCAAAGTCACAAGGATGGAACTTGATTTAACTCTGACCCGATGATTTCAATATGATTAAATCACTCTATCGGGCCTATCTCAGCCTCACGGAGGAATTTGGCAGCCTCTTCTGGAGGCGTCGGGTTTATGTAAAGCCCTGAGCCCCACTCAAATCCGGCAATGCGCGTCAGGCGCGGCACCAGCTCAATGTGCCAGTGGTAGTCCAGATGAATTGTGCTCCAGTAGTATTCGCGTCCCGGACGGGGATGTGGCGATGGCGCCGTGTGGAGTATCATGTTGTATGGCGGATCGTCTAACACCGTCTTTATGCGCTGTAACATGTCTTTTAGCACATAGGCCAGCTTAAGAAGGTCATCGTCGTTAAGAAGTGCAAAGTCGTGGAGGTGTTTCTTGGGCAATATCCATGTCTCAAATGGAAATGCCGACGCAAATGGAGCCCATTCTATGTAATCCTCATCCTCGTAAACGATTCTGTCCTTCAAAAGCAACTCCTGCTTGATCAGGTCACAGAAGATGCATCTTTCCTTGCGTGAATAGTGTTCCCTTGCGACATTGAGCTCCTGAACGACAACCGGAGGGATGATCGGGGTAGCGATGAGCTGAGAGTGAGAATGTGGCAGAGATGCACCTGCCTCAGCACGATGGTTTTTGAAAACGAGGATATACCTGAACCGCACATCTTTGCGGAGATCCTTAATTCGTTCCCGATACGCTATGAGCACCTTCCTAATGTGTTCAACCGGCAGATCGCCCAGCGAAAGGTGATGGTGAGGACTCTCGATTATGACCTCATGGGCGCCTATGCCGCTCACGATGTCGAAAAGTCCAAGCCCTTCTCTTTTCAACTCTCCCTCAATCCGCAACGCCGGATACTTGTTGGGCACTACCCTGACCTCCCAGCCTGAAGTGTTGGGCTTTCTTCCCTCTGGAGCTATAACAAACACCTCAGGCGGGGTCCTGCTTTCGTTCCCGTAACAAAAAGGGCATGTCGAAGGATCGCCCTTTGGTTCCTCACGCTTCTGAACATACTCATGGGGGCGGCGGGCACGCTCCGTAGCGATAACGACCCACCTGCTCCTGATGGGATCATATCTGAGTTCAGGCATTTTTAGTCTCCCTGCTGATTAATTTCCACCGAGATCGAGGATAAGCGTTCCTGTCTCCTGAGCTGCCTCATTGAGCTCTTTCATCAGGGCGTCTAAATCCTTAACGCCATACTTTTCAGCGTTCTCGGCTATCGTTCCCCAGATCGGCGTGCCACACGCAATCGCTGGAATTCCATGTTTGAACAGTATGTCAACCGTCTTCGGGTATTTTGTAACCAGATCCTCAATCGTCCAGTCAGGCGTTATTTTCACTTCCGACATCTCAGCTCCTCCTTCTTTTCAAGGATGCTATTATAAATCATCGCATCGTGAGGCGCCTGCCCATGAAGTGCGCCATGAAAACGGTGTCGAAACGGAAATTGAACCTCTGGAATTGAGCAACTAACCCTTCACGCCCACCGAGCAGGCAATTCTCCACGATAGACCAACTTGTGGCAGGGTAATCCACCCCTTTCCGTTGAGTCGCTGAGCCTTTTGCGCTTCAAACAGCCTGATTGGCCTTAGTTTCTCAGGCTGAATATCGGTGCCGGGATCCTCCCCTTTGCCGTTACAAACTTCTTTGGCGAGAACCTGTCGATGTTCAGATCCCAGACAGGCGCAGCACCGATTCGTATACCCATTAGTAAACCCAGAGGTAGCGCTCAATCTCCCAGTTGCTTATGTTGAGCGAATACTCGCGCCACTCCTGTTTTTTAGCTGCAATGTAGCGCTCAAAGAGGTAGTCTCCAAGCGTCTCCCTGATCAATGGATCCTCTTCGGATGCCTGAATGGCTTCATAAAGGTTTTGAGGCAACTCGCCGATGTTGAGCTGGATGCGACCGCTCTCATCCAGATGGTAGATGTCCTCTTCGACAGGATCAGGGGGCGTTAAATCCTTCTTAATGCCGTCAAGCCCAGCTCTGAGCATAATGGCAAACGCAAGATATGGGTTGCAGCTTGGGTCAGGGCACCTGAGCTCGATCCTGGTCGATTCCAATCTGTTGGGTGAAACTTTCGGGATGCGTATCAAAGCCGAGCGGTTTAATGTTCCCCAGCTTATGTAAACCGGTGCCTCATAACCGGGAGTTAACCGTTTATAAGAGTTAACAAGTGGCGCAAGGACGCTGCACATCCCGCGTGCGTGTTTCAGTTGGCCGGCTATAAATTTGAGGGCGATGTCGGACAGGCCGTAATCGGCGTTGGGGTCTGCGAACATGTTTTTGCCTGTTTCGATGGAATAGAGGCTTTGATGGGTGTGCATCCCTGAGCCGTTTATGCCGTAAAAGGGCTTTGGCATGAAGGTGGCATAAAGTCCATGTTTCCGTGCAATCCGTTTAAGCGTGAATTTGAAAGTTACAACATTATCAGCGGTTTTGAGGGCATCCGCATATCTGAAATCGATTTCGTGCTGGCCGAAAGCAACCTCGTGATGGGCGGCTTCAACCTCTATCCCAAACGCCTCCAATGCTTTTGCCATCTCTTTTCTGACCTCTATGCCCTCGTCTGTCGAGAAATCGAAGTAACCCCCTCTGTCGTGAGGTTGGGAGGCTTGATCGGCTTTTAACAGGAAAAATTCGGGTTCCGGGCCAGTGTAATAGCCAAATCCCATCTCGCGCGCCTCTTTCAACGCTTTCTTGAGCACATAGCGCGGATCACCCTCAAAAGGTCTTCCATCAGGCGTGTAAACATCGCAAATTAGCCTTGCGGTCAGATTTTCGGGCGAAGACCACGGTATTATCGCGAATGTGTCGGGATCCGGCTTCAGATACATGTCACTTTCGGCGATACGGGCAAACCCTTCGATGGATGAGCCGTCGAACCACACGCCGTGCTCAAAAACCTGCTCAAGCATTCCTGATGGGATGGTGACGCTTTTCACAATTCCGAGCATGTCAGTGAACTGGAGCTCGATGAAACGAACCCCCTTATCCGCAACTGATTTCAGGACTTTCTCGACTTTTACCATGTTTTCACCTCCACGAGGGTTGTTTGGGCTGGGCTCAATTTTATTACCCATCAGTCGGTTGTAGCAATAAATCGGGTAAGGTTTTGTTGTTTGCAGGGAAGTGCCGATTTTTAATGCGGCTCAAGGTTGAGATCGGCTGATACCGGCCTGTGGTGAAGCGGGAGGAATAACTTTTAACCAACCGAATTTTTAATTTTCAGATGGCCTTCGTTGTGCTATTGACAACTAAGGGATTAGAGCGTAAAAAAATAGAGCTTTCACAGACCCCGAATGGCAAGGGGCAGAAAAACAACACATAAATTGTGAGGGATTAAAGGATTAGGCAAACAAGGAGTGAAAGGGAGGATAATATGCCTACTATTAACCAGCTTGTTAGACGGCCGAGAAAGCCGAAGATCAAGAAGACGAAATCGCCTGCACTTGAGGGGAATCCGCAGAAAAGAGGCGTTTGTATAAGGGTTTATACAACTACGCCGAAGAAACCGAACTCTGCATTGCGCAAGGTGGCGAAAGTCCGTCTGTCAAACGGCAGAGAGGTTGTGGCATACATCCCCGGTGAAGGGCACAACCTGCAGGAACACTCGGTGGTTCTCGTGAGAGGCGGCCGTGTGCGCGACCTGCCTGGCGTTAGATACCACATTATTCGTGGCGTTCATGATGCTGCTGGAGTTGAAGGTAGAAGGAATTCAAGGTCAAAATATGGCACAAAAAGACCTAAAAAAGCAGCTGAGTAATCTGGAGGCGATAGGATGAGAAGAAGAAGAGCACCGGAAAGACATGTCGCACCTGATCCTAAATACGGATCAGTGCTTGCTGCCAAGTTTATCAATAACTTGATGTGGGATGGTAAGAAAAGCCTCGCTCAGAAAATATTTTATCAGGCTATCGAATTGATCGAAAAGAAAACCGGTGAAGATGGCATGAAGGTTTTTGAGCGTGCCATCGAAAATGTTAAGCCGAGAGTTGAGGTAAGGCCTCGCCGTGTCGGCGGTGCCACATATCAGGTTCCGGTCGAAGTGAGGCCGAAACGCCAGCTCTCGCTCGCCATTAAGTGGATCATTAAGGCTGCGAGAGGGCGCTCTGAAAGAAGGATGTATGAGAGATTGGCCAACGAGCTGATAGAAGCATCCAAAGGAACCGGCGCCGCCATGAAAATTAAAGACAATACACACAGAATGGCGGAAGCCAACAAAGTGTTCGCTCACTTCAAATGGTGAGGAGGTAGAGACCTTCTTCCGAATAGCGGCTGAAACTTCTGAGGATTTTTATCGTGTTCCTCCCATGGTGGAAGTGGGAGGATATTTTATCTTATTTTCGGATAAGGGACGCAGCGACATAGCTGTTCCCTGCTGGGGCAAAAAGGGAGATCGGTAACTCGGGGTGAGAATATGGCTGCGTGGAAGCTTGAGAAATTGAGGAATATTGGTTTTGTTGCGCATATAGACGCCGGGAAAACTACTGTTACCGAGCACTTTTTGTTTTATAGCAACAGAAAACATCGTCTCGGAAGCGTGGATCTAGGCAGTTCTGAAACCGATTATAGTCAGATAGAGAGGGAGAGAGGAATAACCATTATAGATGCCGCTGTTACATGTTACTGGCGAGACCATCAGATAAACATAATAGATACGCCCGGCCATGTGGATTTCACCATTGAGGTTGAGCGTGCCCTGCGCGTCCTTGACGGGATAGTTGTTATCTTTTCCGCAGTTGAGGGAGTTGAGCCTCAATCGGAAACAGTGTGGCATCAGGCGGACAGATACAATGTGCCCCGCATCGCTTTTATAAACAAACTGGATCGGATTGGTTCTGATTACTTTCGTGTTGTCAGGCAGATGAAAGAGAGGCTTAACGCTAATCCTCTACTTTTGCAGTTGCCTATTGGAGTAGAAGACGAGTTTAAGGGCGTTAAAGACCTTGTCCGTCGGAAGATGTATATCTGGTCTGATGATGAAAGTGAGTCCGTATTCGG
Organism: Caldifarciminota bacterium; assembly: GCA_027037615.1. Taxonomy (GTDB): domain Bacteria; phylum Hydrothermota; class Hydrothermia; order B15-G9; family B15-G9; genus WGAI01. The sequence goes on from JALVZN010000047.1 coordinate 15,519, forward strand.
GAGGATTTATCAGATTGAAGATCTGGATCTGGAAGCCGATGAGGAGGCCGCTAAGGCTTACGAGGATATGGTCACGATCCTTTCCGATTACGATGAATCGATACTGGATGATTTCTTCGAGAATGGATTTGTGGAGCCCGAAAAGCTGAACGCAGCGATACGGAAGGGCACGATAGAAAGGAAGTTTGTCCCGGTTCTCATGGGGGCTGCGCTGAGGCATAAAGGTATTCAACCGCTTATGGAGGCTGTTGTTGATTACCTGCCGTCTCCGATAGATCTTCCTCCAATAGAAGGTATTAACCCCAGAACTGGAGCTGTGGAGAAACGCCATCCTTCTGTAAATGAGCCTTTTACCGGGCTTGTTTTCAAAATCCAACTGGATGATAGGGGAGGACAGTTGTTTTTTGTGAGAATCTATTCGGGCAAGCTTCGGCATGGTCAGAAGATATTAAATGCTGTAACTGGAAAGAAGGAGCGGATAAATAACCTTTACAGGTTGCACGCGAAGAAAAAGGAGTATCTTGAAGAAGCGTATGCAGGAGACATTATCGGTGTGGCTGGTCTCAGCAGCACCGTGGAGACCGGACACACGCTTTCGGACATCGACCATCCTATTGTCCTTAAAGGTATCACTGTGCCTGAGCCCGTTGTCAGTGTGGCGATTGAGCCCAGAAGGATTAGCGAGAGGGATGATCTCATTAAAATTCTTAATAAACTGTCGCTTGAGGATCCATCTCTGAAAGTGAAAGAGGACGAGGATACGGGGCAGATAATCGTTTCCGGCATGGGTGAGCTCTATCTCGAGGTGCTCATAGAGAGGTTAAGGCGCGGTTTTAATAAGGAAGTGCGAGCGAGCAAGCCGCAGGTTACTTTCAGGGAGACCATTACCCGTGAAGCTGAAGGCGTCGGTGATGTCACCAAAGTCATCGGCGGAACGACGCATAAGGGATTTGTTAAGTTGAAAGTCTATCCCAATGAGAGGGGAGCTGGCAACAAAGTGGTGGTTCCGAATGAGATAGAGACCGTGCTCGGCCCGGATAGGTATGAAGCTCTCAAGCTTGGCGTCATGGAAGTGTTTTCAGGCGGCCCGATTATGTCTTATCCAGTTGTCGATGTGGTGGTCGAAGTCCTGGAGGCCGCTTACGGCACTGAGATAACGCCTATCGGCACAAGAATGGCTTCCTATGAGGCTGCCAGAAATGCTTTTGAGAAGGCGGAGCCTGTGCTTCTGGAGCCTTATGTGGAAGTGGATGTGTATGTGCCACCTGATGCAGTTGGCAGTATAATAAACGACCTCGAAAACAGAAACGGAAAATTAGAGAGCATAGAGAACATAAGCGAAAGGGTGCAGCTTGTTCGATTTAGGGCACCTTTGCGCAAAATGTTCGGCTATTCAAGCGCTGTTCAGTCCCTCACACAGGGACATGTCAGTTATCAGATGCGGGTGGCTTTCTTTGCGCCTGTGCCCGCAGATGATGTGAAGGAAATATTTGGCTTTATTTAATTTTTGGCTCGAAAAAACTCGGAGGTGATTATTATGAGCAAGCAGAAATTCGAGAGGAGAAAGCCCCACCTGAATGTGGGAACGATCGGACATGTGGACCACGGTAAGTCCACTCTCACTGCTGCTATAACAAAGTATCTGTCCCTCAAGGGATTGGCTAACTATGTGCCTTACGATGAGATCGATAAGGCGCCTGAGGAAAAAGCTCGTGGTGTTACGATTCAGCTCGCCCATATCGAGTATGAGACCGAGAAACGCCACTACGCACACATCGACTGCCCTGGTCACGCAGACTACATTAAGAACATGATCACAGGTGCTGCACAGATGGACGGCGCCATCCTCGTCGTCGCTGCCACGGACTCCGTGATGCCTCAGACCCGTGAGCATGTGCTTCTCGCCCGTCAGGTTAATGTGCCTTACATCATCGTGTTCATCAACAAGACCGATATGGTCGATGACCCTGAGCTCGTCGAGTTGGTTGAGATGGAAGTTCGTGACCTGCTCAACGAGTATGAGTTCCCGGGCGATGAGGTTCCCGTGATCAAGGGTTCCGCTCTTAAAGCGGTCGAGGATTGCGGCGATGATCCCAATTGCGAGTGGTATAAGCCCATTCAGGAGCTCCTGGACGCTCTCGATAACTACATCCCTGATCCTGTGCGTGAAGTCGATAAGCCATTCCTGATGGCAATTGAGGATGTCTTCTCAATCACCGGTCGTGGCACAGTGGTGACCGGACGTGTCGAGCGCGGCAGACTTACCCCTGGTGAGGAAATTGAGATAGTTGGGTTCAGAGACAAGCCCATCAGAACTGTTGCGACATCCATCGAGATGTTCCGCAAGGTTCTTGACGAGGCGCTTCCTGGCGACAATGTGGGTATCCTCCTTCGTGGAATTAAGAAGGATGAGGTCGAGCGCGGCATGGTCGTCGCAAAGCCCGGCAGCATCAACCCTCACAAGAGATTCCGCGCTCAGGTCTATGTCTTGAAGAAAGAAGAGGGTGGTCGTCACACACCGTTCTTCAACGGCTATCGTCCGCAGTTCTACTTCAGGACGACGGATGTGACCGGCACAATCAAGCTGCCTGAGGGTCAGGAAATGGTCATGCCTGGCGACCATGTCAACCTCGAGGTTGAGCTTATCTACCCTGTCGCAATCGAGAAAGAGCTCAGATTTGCTATTCGTGAAGGCGGACGCACAGTGGGCGCTGGCGTCGTAACAGACATCATTGAGTAATAGCCATGGCTGTGGAAGGCAAAATAAGAATTAAACTTAAGGCTTTCGATCATGCGCTGATCGACAGGTCGGCTAAAAGGATTGCCTTGACAGCTAAGCTCACGGGGGCAGAGGTGTCCGGGCCGATACCTCTGCCCACCAAAAGGACGCTGTATTCGGTGATCCGCTCGCCTCATGTGCACAAACGGTCGCAGGAACAGTTTGTGCTTACTATCCACAAGAGGCTGATCGAAATTCGGAAACCGACTCAGGAAACGATCGATAAGCTCTCCCGTCTCGACCTGCCAGCAGGTGTCGATGTGGAGATAAATGTGGTGTAGCCGATATGGCTGCGTTTGTCGCGATCGCAGAGAACAAAGGAGCTGAAATATCATGATGGGATTGATTGGTAGAAAGCTGGGGATGACCCAGATCCCTACCGAAGACGGCTCGATGACGGCTGTTACCGTCATTGAAGTCGGCCCCTGCACCGTCCTGGGGGAGAAAACACCTGACAAGGACGGCTATGCAGCACTGAAGTTGGGATTCGGGGAAGTATCCCCTAAAAAACTTAACAGGCCTCAGCTTTTCGAGATACTGAAAACGCTCCTCGATGAGAAAGAGGTTGAGGAGCTGAAGCAGAAGAAAGGGGCGGAACTGTATCGTGCCCTCAAAGAAAAGGGCATAAAGTTGCCGGCCCTCAAAATATCGGAATTTCGTGTGGACCCGTCGGAGCTCGGAAAATTCCAATCAGGTAAGGAGATCACGGTTGCTGATGTCTTCTCCGAAGGCGAAAAGGTAGATGTCACAGGCACATCCAAGGGAAGAGGATTTCAGGGCGTCGTAAAGAGATGGGGATTCTCGGGCGGACCTAAAACTCACGGCTCAAAGTTCCACAGACGCCCCGGTTCCATCGGACAGCACACCGATCCGGGTAGAGTGTGGAAAGGCAAAAAGATGGCTGGCCACATGGGTGACAGGCGCGTTACAGTGAAGAACCTGCAGGTGATCAAGGTCTATCCGGATAAGCACATCATACTGGTGAAAGGATCCGTGCCGGGTGCAAGAGGCTCTATCGTCCTCGTTAAGAAAGCGAACCCCAAGGAGGGTAAGAAATTATGAAAGCACCTCTTTATTCGCCCAACGGTGAGCGGATAGGCGAGATCGAGCTGCCAGAGGAAATCTTCGGCGTGAAGCCCAAAAGACATGTCCTCTGGGAGGTCGTCAGGATGTATCTTGCCAACCGCAGAGCTGGCACGCACAAGGCCAAGACGAGAGCAGAGGTCTCATACTCCGGCAGGAAGATATGGCCGCAGAAGGGGCTTGGTAGAGCAAGGCACGGCGACCGCAACGCACCGATATTCGTCAAAGGCGGTAAAGCGCACGGGCCGAGACCGCGCGACTACTCTTACAGCGTGCCCAAAAAGGTTCGTCGGCTTGCTTTCAAGATGGCTCTCTCCGATAGGGCATTGGAAAACAGGGTGCTGGTTTTCGATAGCTTCGATATTCCTGAACCCAAAACCAAGAAAATGGTCCAGCTCCTGTCAGCCGTCGGACTTGATAAGAAGAAAGTGGTCATTATCCCCGCTGAATACGACAGGAATCTCTATCTCTCAAGCAGAAATATACCGAAAGTCGAGACCAGACTTGCCAAAGATGCCAACGCACTGGATGTCCTGAACTCGGAATATGTGGTTCTTGACAAAGAGGCCATTGAAAGGCTGAAGGAGAGGTTGTCATGAGGGATCCAAGGGACATCATCATCAGGCCGGTTCTTACCGAGAAGACCTACAGGTTGCAGGCCGAAAACAACCAGTATGTTTTCGAGGTCGCCAAAGACGCCAACAAGGTCGAGATCAAGAAAGCGATCGAAGAGCTCTTCCGCGTGAATGTCGAGAAGGTGCAGGTCGTCAATGTGAAGCCGAAGCCCAGAAGGGTCAGGAGAGCGCCCGGCAGGACAAGGGCATGGAAAAAAGCGATAGTCCGCCTCAGAAAAGGCGAGACCATACCGCTCTTTGAAGGAGTGTGATAATCATGGCTATTAAACATTACAGGCCTTATACGCCCTCACGGCGCTACATGACAGTGGTCGATTACAAGAGCGTGATCACAAAGACCGAGCCCGAGAAGTCGCTTACGGAGCCTATCAAGAAAAAGGGCGGCAGAAATTCGCACGGCAGAATTACCGTCAGGTTCAGAGGGGGAGGCCACAAAAGGCTTTACAGGATTATCGATTTCAGACGCGAGAAACACGGGATTCCGGCGAAAGTCAAATCCATAGAATACGATCCTAACAGGTCCGCTTTCATAGCACTTCTCGCTTATGCTGACGGTGAGAAACGGTATATCATTGCTCCGGACGGGCTCCAGGTCGGCGATACGCTGATGTCTTACGACATCGACGCAAAAGAGCCGGAAATTAAAACAGGAAATGCCATGCCGCTCGCTTTGATCCCTGAGGGCATGGAGATCCATAACATTGAGCTTGTTCCTGGCAAAGGCGGGCAACTTGTTCGTTCTGCTGGCACCTCCGCTGTCATCCTGTCGAAGGAGGACAAATACGCACATGTCCAGCTCCCGTCGGGTGAGGTCAGGCTTATCAACCTCAAGTGCATGGCTACGCTTGGCAAGGTCTCCAATCCGGATCACGAAAATGTGGTCATCGGTAAGGCCGGCCGCACCAGATGGCTTGGAAGGCGCGGCCATGTGCGCGGCGTCGCAATGAACCCTGTGGATCATCCGCTCGGCGGTGGCGAAGGCCGCAGCAAAGGTGGAAGACCACCTGCAAGCCCGTGGGGACTTATCGCTAAGGGTAAGAAGACGCGCAAGAAAAGGAAACCTTCTGACAGGTTCATCGTGAAGAGAAGATCCAGGAAGAAGAGGAAATAGGCGGAGGTGATCAGTAATGGGAAGATCCATTAAAAAAGGACCTTATGTTGATCCGAAGCTTTTGAAACGGATCATCGAATTGAACAAAACCGGAGAGAAAAGGGTCATCAAGACCTATTCTCGCCGTTCTACGATTACACCGGAATTTATCGGACACACTATCGCAATCCACAATGGGCACAAGTTCATACCGGTTTACATCACACAGGATATGGTCGGCCACAAGCTCGGCGAATTCGCACTCACGCGCACATTTAGAGGTCACAAGGGACAGAAAGTTGCTGGCAAAGGAAGGGTGAGATAATCATGGAGGGCAGAGCTATTTCCAAATATCTCAGAGTTTCCCCGAAAAAGGTCAAACCTGTGCTCGACCTCGTGAGGGGCAAAAGTGTTGAGGAGGCCGAGGCAATTCTCACACTGCTGCCCAAGAGGAAAATCGGCACAATGGTGCTCAAGACCCTGAAAAACGCCTACAACTCCTACGAACAGAAAGCTGGAACGGAAGCGCTACCCAAGGACGAAGTCTTCGTCAGCCTTATCAAAGTGGATCGTGGCCCTATCATGAAGAGATGGCGCCCTGCGTGGCGCGGGAGAGCCGTGATGATTCGCAGACGGCTTTCTCACATCACCGTCGAAGTGTCCGATAGGAGGTAAATATGGGACAGAAAGTTCACCCAATAGGGTTCAGAATTGGCGTCAACAAGGATTGGCAGTCCCACTGGTTCGCCCCTGGCAAAAACTACGCTGAGGTTCTCCAGGAGGATTTGAGAATCAGGGACTATATCCGCAAGAGATTCAGGGATGCGGGCATATCGAAGATAATCATAGACAGGGCTGCCGATAAGATCAGCGTGAACATCTACACTTCTCGTCCGGGACTTGTGATCGGAAGGCGCGGTCAGGAGGTCGAAAGCCTGAAAAGAGAGCTCGTTAAGCTTATCGGCAAGAAAGAGATTCAGATAAATGTCGATGAGGTGCGCGTGCCTGAGATCGATGCCGAACTCGTCGCTCAGAACATCGCTTCTCGAATTGAGCAGCGTGTGTCTCACAGGCGTGCGATGAAAAGGGCAGTCGATATGGCGATGCGTGCGGGCGCAAAGGGGATTAAAGTCCAGTGTAAGGGACGCCTCGGCGGCGCTGAGATAGCCCGTAAAGAATGGTATCATCAGGGCAGGGTGCCTCTTCAGACGATACGCGCTGACATCGACTACGCAGAGACGACTGCTATCACGAAATACGGCACAATTGGCGTCAAGGTGTGGATCTACAAGGGCGATATCCTCAAGCCGAAAGGCGGCGAGGAGGAAGAGGAGGTTATCTAAGCCATGTTGATGCCCAAAAGGACTAAATATCGCAAACAGCACAGAGGACGCAGAAAAGGAAAGGCCACAGCAGGCCATTATGTGGCTTTTGGCGAATACGGGCTTAAGGCCGTGGAGTCGGCATGGATAACCGCCAACCAGATTGAGGCCGCCCGTATGACCATAACAAGGTATCTCAAGAAGGGCGGTAAGCTCTGGATACGCATCTTCCCGGACAAGCCCGTAACCAAAAAGCCCGCTGAGACCCGTATGGGTAAAGGAAAAGGTAATGTCGATCACTGGGTCGCTGTTGTTAAGCCCGGAAGGATAATCTTCGAGCTGGCTGGCGTGCCGGAAGAGGCTGCGAGAGAGGCGTTCAGGCGTGCATCGTTCAAACTCCCGATAAAGACGAGATTCGTGTCGATCAAGGAGGGCGGAGTATGAAAGCGAGAGAGCTGCGCGAGATGACGAACGAGGAGCTTATGGTCAAACTTAGAGAGCTGAAGGATGAGCTTTTCCAGCTCAGACTTGCTAAAGCCCAGAATAAATTGGGGAATCCTCACCAGTTTAAGCTTGTCAAGAAGGACATTGCGAGGATTCTTACCATTTTGAGGGAAAGGGAATTGGAGGCTGAATCATGAGTGAGAGCAAGAGAGCTCACAGGAAAGAGCGCGTGGGCGTTGTGGTGTCCGACAAAATGGATAAGACCCGTGTCGTCGTGGTTGAGAGATTGATGCAGCATCCGAAATACAAGAAATATGTCCGTCGCAGAAAGAAATTCTACGCCCATGACGAGAACAACGAGGCCAGAGAGGGCGATCTTGTCCGCATCGTGGAGACCAGGCCTCTCTCCAAGATGAAGAGGTGGAGGATCGTCGAGATCCTCAGGCGCGCGAAGAGACTTGAGGAGGAATAAAAATGGTTCAGGATTATTCGAGACTTAAAGTGGCTGACAACACCGGCGCCCAGGAGATCATGATCATCCACATAATGGGCGGATTTAAGCGCAAATATGCGCGCGTGGGCGACATCGTCGTCGCCAGCGTTAAAGAGGCCACGCCCGGCGCAAGCATAAAGAGGGGCGATGTCGTCAGGGCTGTGGTCGTCAGGACAAAAAAGGAAATTCGCCGCAAGGATGGCACTTACATCAAGTTCGACGACAACGCAGCTGTGATAATCGACGAGAGGAACGAGCCCAGAGGAACGCGCGTTTTCGGACCGGTAGCGAGAGAGCTCAGAGATAAGAAGTTCATGAAGATCGTGTCGCTTGCACCGGAGGTGGTTTAGATGGCAGCTAAAATCAGAAAAGGCGATCTTGTGCTCGTCATAAGCGGAAAAGACAGGGGCAAAACCGGCAAGGTCACTAAGGTTCTGCCGAAGGCCAACCGCGTGATTGTGGAAGGCGTCAACATCGTGAAGCGGCACATGAGGGCGAGGAGCCAGACGCAGCCGTCCGGTATCATCGAGATGGCAGCTCCGATCCATGTGTCAAATGTGATGCTTATCTGCCCGAACTGCGGCGAGCCGACCCGCGTCGCTTTTAAGATCACAGAGACAGGCGACAAGCTGCGGGTCTGCAAAAAATGTGGAGGAGTGATCAGCGATGTCAAGACTGCTTAAAGAATACCGTGAGAGGATTCGGCCGAAACTCATGAAAGAGCTTGGCTACAAAAACATCATGCAGGTGCCGCGCATCGAGAAGATCGTGATAAATGTCACAACAGGCGATGCAATTCAGGATCCCAAAGTGCTCGATGTGATCTCCGAAGACCTTGCCATGATCACCGGACAGAAGCCCGTGCTCAGGCGTGCTCGCAAATCTGTGGCCGGATTCCATCTCCGTAAGGGAATGCCGATCGGCCTTAAGGTCACGCTCCGTGGCAGAAGGGCACATGATTTCCTCGACAGGTTGATAAACTTCGCACTTCCGCGCGTCCGTGACTTCAGAGGCCTGCCTCGCAATTCGTTCGACGGCAGAGGCAACTACAATTTCGGCGTTTCGGAACACGCTATCTTCCCGGAAATCGAGATAGACAAGATTAAGAAATCTTTTGGCATGGACATAAACATTGTTACTACTGCCGAGACCGACGAGGAGGCCATGAGGCTCCTTGAGGAGTTCGGCTTCCCGTTCGAGAGGAGGTAGAAAAAGCATGGCAAGGAAAGCAAAACTTTATCCAAAGCATCCGCCGAAATTTAAAGTCAGGGAGCGCAATCGTTGCAAGCGTTGCGGCAGACCCAGAGGCTACATCCGCAGATTCGGCCTGTGCAGAATTTGCTTCAGAGAACTGGCACTTAAGGGCGAATTGCCGGGTGTCAAAAAGGCAAGCTGGTAGGAGGTATTGAACCATGATGACTGATCCAATTGCCGATATGATCACCAGAATCAGAAACGCTGTCAGGGCACATAAGGAAACCGTTGAGGTGGTGCCTAAGTCGAACCTCAAAATCGAAATCCTCAAGATCCTCAAAAAAGAAGGATACATTGAGGGATACAAGGTTGAGGGCGAAGGCGTCAAGCAGAAGATAATCGTCTTCCTCAAGTATGACGATGAGGGCAACCCACTCATAACGGACATCCAGAAGGTTTCCAAACCCGGCAGAAGAATCTATGTCAGCAAGAAAGAGATACCCTGGGTCGCAAATGGCATCGGCGTAGCGATTATTTCATCTTCCAAAGGCCTGATCACTGACCGTGAAGCCAGAAGGCTCGGCGTCGGCGGAGAATACCTGCTTTATGTCGTGTAGGCAGGGAGGTGTATCGAAATGTCAAGAATAGGCAAAAAACCGATTCCAATTCCTCAGGGAGTTGAGGTTAAATACGAAAATGGCGTCATCAGAGTTAAAGGCCCGAAGGGGCAGCTCGAATTTGCGCATCACAAGGACATGATCATCGAGGTATCCGATGGTTTTGTCACCGTTAAACGCCCATCTGACAGGAAGTTCCATAGGGCTTTGCACGGGACAACGAGGCAGATAATAGCGAACATGATCGAGGGCGTTACCAAAGGGTTCACCAAGGTCGTCGAGCTGTATGGCTCCGGTTACAAAGCCAGCATTGACGGCAATAACCTGGTGCTCAAGGTCGGCTATTCTCACGATGTGGTGTATCCGATACCTGATGATGTCAAGATCGAAGTGAAATCGTCGCCACGCGGCATCTACGGTGGCAAGAACGAGGAGAAGCAGTTCGACATAATCGTCAGCGGAATTGACAAGCAGAGAGTGGGACAGGTCGCAGCTGAGATCCGCAGAGTTAGACCTCCAGATCCTTACAAGGGCAAGGGACTTCGCTATGCTGGCGAGCGCATCCTTTACAAGGCTGGTAAGGCCGGCGTGAAGGCGTAACGCAAGGAGGAGAACACACATGGATAGAAAGAAAAAAGTTGAGAAACGCAAAAGAAGACACTTGAGGGTCCGCAAAAAGGTCAACGGAACACCTGAGCGGCCAAGACTTACGGTTTACAAGAGCCTGAAGCACATCTATGCGCAGATAGTCATTGATCCGCCTATCGGACCTTCCAGAACGCTTACCGGTGCGTCCACACTCTCGCCAGAGATCAGGGAAGAAGTGGCAAAGGCGAAAGGCAAGATCGAAAAGGCCAAACTGGTCGGCAAACTGATAGCTGAACGGGCTAAAAAGCTTGGCGTCGAAAAAGTCGCTTTCGATAAATCCGGCTACAAGTATCACGGCAGAGTTAAGGCGCTTGCCGATGCAGCCCGTGAAGCGGGCCTTAAGTTCTAATCGGAGGAAACTGAGATGATGAATCCAGGAAGAAGAAACGAGGGTGTTAGCGACCTGATTGAGACGGTCGTGAATATCAGCAGGGTCACCAAGGTAACCAAAGGTGGCCGCAGGTTCAGGCTTTCAGTCTGGGTGGTCGTGGGCGACGGCAAAGGGCGCGTCGGTATCGGTCACGGCAAGGCGAGCGAGACGCCGGATGCTATCAGGAAAGCCACCGCACAGGCCCGCAAAAACATGGTCAAGGTCACCATCATCAACGGCACGCTACCACACGAGATCGTCGGCAAGATGGGCGCTTCAAGGGTTCTGCTCAAACCGGCAGCACCAGGAACAGGAATTATCGCTTCGCAGGCAGTGCGTGCGATACTTGAGGCCGCAGGTTACGAGAATGCACTCACGAAATCGCTCGGCTCCAACAACCCCGTCAACCTTTTGAAGGCCACCATGGATGGCCTTATGAGGCTCAAAGACCCTCAAAAAGTGGCAAAGCGCAGAGGATTGCCGCTTTCCGCAGTTTTAAGGAGGTATGGCCGTGGCAGGCAAGAAATATCTGAAGATAACGCAGACGAGGAGTAAGATCGGCAAGAACAAGAAGGCGAAGAGGACCATCGAGGCGCTCGGTCTCAAGAAAATTGGTCACACGGTTATCCACGAGGATACGCCTCAGATACGCGGGATGATCAATGTTGTCTATTACATGGTGGATGTTCAGGAAATTGACGAAGAACAGCTTGCACAGGAGGGCGAATAATGTTTGATCTTTCCAACATTGGACCAAATTCGGGGGCTGTGAAGAAAAAGAAAAGGGTCGGGCGCGGCCCCGGTTCCGGTCTCGGCAAGACCGCTGGCAGAGGACACAAAGGACAGAAATCCCGTTCCGGCGGAGCGAAACCGAGATATTTTGAGGGCGGCCAGCTCCCGCTTTACCGCCGTCTCCCGAAACGGGGATTTACAAACATCTTCAAGGTCGTCTATCAGGTGGTGAATGTTGGGCAGCTTGAAGAGAAATTCGATGCAGATACCGTCGTGGACAAAGAGGCTCTCAGGAAAGCGGGACTTATCAAAAAGTTAAATCAGCCCGTGAAGTTGCTCGGAAAGGGGAACATAACCAAGAAGCTAACCGTGAAAGTGGATGCAGCTTCTAAGAAGGCTGTCGAGCTTATTCAGGCAGCTGGTGGAACCGTGGAGGTTACATCCAAATGATGCTCCAGAATGTTGGCTCTATTCTGAAAATTGAGGATTTGAAGAAGAAGATCCTGTTCACATTCCTCATCATAGCCGTCTATCGACTTGGAACTCATATACCTCTTCCGGGTGTAAACGGAAAGGCGCTGATGGAATTCTTCCAGCAGATGAGAGGCACCGCCTTCGGGCTTTACGACATGTTTGTCGGCGGTGCCCTTTCCCGCGCCGCTATCTTCGGCGTCGGAATTATGCCCTACATCTCATCCTCAATTATCCTTCAGCTTCTGACTTCGACTGTGCCGGCTCTCGAAAGATTGCACCGTGAAGGCGAACACGGCAGAAGGAAGATCGAGCAATATTCCCGTTACCTTACGGTCGTCATCGCTGCCATTCAGGCGTCAGGTGTGGCGATATTCCTGTCGGGGTTGACCAGCCCGAGCGGGATGAGGGTTGTTCCCAATCCCGGCTTCGGCTTCTTCTTCCTCACGGTCATCAGTCTTGTCGCAGGTAGCATCTTCCTGATGTGGCTCGGTGAGCAGATAACCCAGTTCGGGATCGGCAACGGCATATCGGTCATAATCTTCGCTGGAACGCTCGACTCCGTGCCGAACGAGTTCATGCAGACGATCAACCTGTTGAAGAGCGGAGCGATCAGCCCGCTGACATTTTTCCTTGTCATTGTTATCATACTTGCAGCCACTGCGGCAGTGGTCGCTGTGACCGAGTCTCAGCGCCGCATTCCCATCCAGTATGCCAAAAGGGTTGTGGGACGGAAGATCTACGGCGGCCAGTCCACATACCTGCCCATAACGGTCAACACGGCCGGCGTTATCCCGATAATATTCGCTCAGTCGCTCCTGACATTCCCGGCGACAATCTCGAGCTTCACATCGGCAGGATGGGCTGATGCGTTCACGAGGTATTTTTCACCCGGCCACCTGCTTTACGATCTGACCTATGCGGGACTTATTATATTCTTCGCATACTTCTACACGGCGGTTGTGATGAACCCGAAGGAGATAGCAGACAACCTTCAGCGTTATTCCGGGTTTATTCCGGGCATAAGGCCGGGCAATCAGACTGCCGAATACATAGACAGGATAATGGCGAGGGTGCTCCTTCCGGGCGCCATCTTTTTCGCCATCATAGCAATCCTTCCGTATTATCTCATGAAATGGGCTCATGTGCCGTTCTATTTCGGCGGCACAAGGCTGTTGATCATCGTTGGTGTCGCACTTGAGCTCATGCAGCAGGTTGAGGCCCATCTTGTCATGAGACAGTATGAAGGGTTCTTGAAGAAGGGCAGGATCAGAGGATGGAGAGGATAGCGGTTATATTTCTTGGCCCTCCTGGTGGGGGCAAAGGCACGCAGGCCAAACTTCTGGCGAAAAAATACGGTTACAGACACATCTCCACCGGCGATATCCTGAGGGAAGCCGTCCGAAAGGGCACAGAATTGGGAAAATTGGCGAAGTCATACATGGACAAAGGCGAACTGGTGCCCGATGATGTTATGATCGGCCTGATCGAGGAAGTCCTTAAAGAGGACGACCGCTCGGTTATAATGGACGGCTTCCCAAGGACCCTGCCCCAGGCAGAGGCCTTCGACGACCTCTTAAACCGCACGAAAATTGAATTGCTTGGGGCCGTTTTGATAGATGTCCCGGATGAGGAGATCATCAGGCGGCTGTCTGCCCGCCGCGTGTGCCCGAAGTGCGGCGCTGTCTATAACATGATTTACAGTCCGCCCAAAAACGACGAGATATGCGACAATTGCGGCACCAAACTAATTCAGCGCGATGACGATAAGCCTGAGACCATAAAACGGCGCCTTGAGGTGTATCGGCGCGATACGGAACCGCTTGTTGGCTACTATCGGGAAAAGGGCAAGTTGTTTACGGTGAACGGCGTTGGCAGCATCGAGGAGATTACCGGCCGAATTGTAGAAGTGCTTGGCCTGTAACCAATTACCCCTTTGAGAGGCGGATAATGATAATCATCAAGACGGACAGTGACATCAAAGGAATTGAGAAAGCTTCTCGAATTGTTGCGGAAGTTCTTGATGTTGTTGTTCCAGAGAATGTTTCTCCCGGTATGTCCACCTATGAGCTCAACGAGATCATCGACAGATACATCAGGAGGAGGGGAGGGATCCCCACTTTTTTAGGCTATCAAGGGTTTCCTGCTGCTGCATGCATATCCATAAACGAAGAGGTTGTGCACGGTATCCCCAAAAAACGCAAGAAGATAAGGAAAGGCGATTTGCTAAAAGTGGATGTAGGCGTTACCATTGGTGGCTACATAGGCGATGCCGCTCGAACTTACGCCATCGGCGATGTGAGTGAAACCGCCCGCCGTTTGATGAAGGCCACATTTGAATCCCTCTACGCTGGAATTGAGGCCGCAAGAGTTGGAAACCGTGTAAGCGATATTTCGTTGGCAGTTGAAAATGTTATCAAGAAGTATGGGTTTTACGCCGTCAGGGCGCTCGCTGGGCACGGGGTCGGAATTAAGTTGCACGAGGACCCATCTGTCCCGAACTATTTTGACCCGAACTGGCACGGGCCGCGCCTCAAGCACGGCATGACGATCGCCATCGAGCCGATGGTTAATGTCGGCACATGGCGAGTTTACACGAAAAAGGATGGCTGGACGGTTGTTTCAGCTGATCGCTCTCTTTCAGCTCATTACGAGCATACAATTGCGATCACAAAAGATGGGCCGATGATCCTCTCGGTTCTGGAAGACGCTAAGCCCAAATTGGAACGCTATTTCCTCAATTTTTAGCACGCTTCCCCGAAATATCCGTCCTCGTTAAATCATCTCGAATGAGAATACAACAAAACTATGACCTGAGTGTCATGACAGGAGGCTTTTATGCTTAAAAAATACATGTTTCTGGTAGCTATTGCTCTCGCTCTTGTTACCGGATGTGATAAGATCACCATACCCGGGCCGGGTGGTGACAGTAACAGCAGTGATATCTTTGTCAGTGGTGGCATAAATGTTGCAAACGGTTATAAAACATCAAACGCCATCGTTTGGGTCGAGCTCAGGGAAGGCAGCTCAGAAGGCGCCCTGATCACAAATGCGGTGATCATCGTCAATGAAGACACCCTGCTATACTCCAGCTATGCAGGCACTTACATGGATGTCATCGACTATTCGGCATCCATGAATTACGATATCGAGGTAAGAACCGACAGGGGCGATTTCACGATTTCAGTGGAAGCTCCGCCTGTTGAAGAGCTCAGCATCACATCGCCAGTGGACGAGTCGCAGTTGCCGATAGGAAACGATGTCGAAGTTACATGGGACATACAGGGAGAGTCCGAAGACTCGCTGTCCGTTTCATACGGCTACGGTGACGATGACGATCAGGATGTATCACTCCCCGCCAGCGCAAGGCGGTATGTGATACCTGCCGAGCATGTTAACCGTGAAGGCGTTCTCAACATCTGGGTCAGCACTTACAGGGTGTTATCTCTGTCCGATTTTGCGCCCGAGTCAATGTTCTTTTTCTCCCTGAGCGACAACATATTCGTAAACATGGTGCCATCGAGATAAACCGATTTTCAGGGCGGGCGAGAGCCCGCCCTCCATCCCTTTTTGTCCCCCTTAATGCCCCCTTTTTGTGTTATAATTCACGCTCTATGAGAGATGTCCAGAGCGAGAAGGATCACAGGAACATACCGCTCGACCTTGTCGGTGTTGAAGGTCTGACCTATCCGATAAAGGTCATGCAGAAAAAGGGCGGCTACCAGCACACCGTTGCAAAAATCTCCATGCAGGTCAACCTGCCGCACGACTTCAGGGGCACCCACATGAGCAGGTTTGTCGAGGTCCTGAACGAATTCCGTCACGACATAAGCTATCGCAACCTGAAGGTCATGCTCAACAAGCTCAAAAAGGTGCTTGACGCTGAGACGGCCCACATCGAGATGGAGTTCCCTTACTTCCTCGAAAAGAACGCCCCTGTTTCAGGTATCCCGAGTTACATGAGCTACATCTGCAAATTCTCAGCCACTCAGAACAACGGCTTTGACTTCATCCTTGAGGTGAACACCCCTGTCCACACGCTTTGCCCGTGCTCGAAGGAGATTTCAGATCGGGGCGCACATAACCAGCGCGCCAATGTGAAGATCGAGGTCAGGATGTCCGGGATCATCTGGATAGAGGACCTTGTTGAGATAGCTGAAGCGTCTGCGAGTTCACCGCTTTACTCCCTGTTAAAAAGGGAAGACGAGAAGTATGTCACTGAGCTGGCTTATGATACGCCGCGATTTGTGGAAGATGTGGCGCGCGAGGCCGCTCTAAGGCTTGAGGCTAATCCGCGCGTAACATGGTATCGCGTTTCCGTGACAAGCTTTGAAAGTATCCACAACCACAACGCTTATGCCTGTGTGAGCAGGCGTAAAGGACAAAAAGCTGGAGGTGAATGATGAGGAACATCATCGTCATTGGCGTCATCAGTGCTTTTCTGTTCGCGGGAGGCTGCCGTTCAGGCAGTAAAAATCCGCCTGCGCCGAAAGAAAAGCCAAACCAATACGGCTACACGCCGCTGAAAATAAAAGGGCTCAACAGGCTCATCGCCCCTTCAGACCCTCCGTCCAAAAGGATCGAAATAGCGTCGAAATTCAAAGATTTCGATTTCACCATCACAGGTGACGAAAAGGCGATCGTTTACACCAACAAAGGGCAATTCGTCATCCAGCTCTACGGCGATAAGGTTCCCAACACTGTCAAGAATTTCATAAAACTGGCGGAGCTGGGGTTTTACGATAGCCTGAGGTTTCACAGGTATGTCCCGAACTTTGTCATTCAGGGCGGCGATCCGCTCGGAAACGGCATGGGCGGCGCCGGATACACCATCCCGCTTGAGATCGATCCTGACCTGCATCACATAAGGGGAGCGGTCGGAATGGCGCGCGCTCGGGATCCAAATTCAGCGAGCTCCCAGTTTTACATCGTGCTCAAGGATGCGCCGCACCTCGATGGGAACTATTGCGTATTCGGACAGGTTATTAAGGGCATGGAGGTGGTGGATCAGCTCAGGCAGGGGGATGTCATCGAGAAGATAGAGATCGTCAGGTAATGTCGTCGCCGAAAAATCAGCGGAAAGCTTACCTCTTTGCGTTGCTGGCAGTTGTGTTGTGGTCAACAGTGGCCACTGCGTTCAAACTCACCCTCAGGCATTTGAATTTCATCGACATGCTGTTCTACGCGAGCTGGACATCGACTTTTCACCTCATGCTGACGGTTCGGTTGTCCAACAGCTGGAAGCTCCTGAAGAAACCTCGAACGGATTGGGTATTGCGTTCGATTGTGTTGGGGCTTATCAACCCGTTTTTGTATTATCTTGTCCTGTTCAAGGCCTATTCCCTTCTGCCCGCTCAGATTGCGCAGCCGCTGAATTACACATGGCCGATTGCGCTGGTGGTTTTGAGTGCGATCTTCCTCAGTGAGCCGATCACATTGAGGGCCATGTTTGCCCTTACGGTCAGCTTTTTGGGTGTTATCGTGATCTCGGATGCGTTCCATCCAGAAGGGCACAGATTTTCCACCGTTGGGGTGTTGCTGGCCATAGGAAGCGCTTTTTTATGGGCGACTTACTGGATCCTGAACTTGAGGGATAAAAGGCCGTCTGACTTAAAGCTTTTCATGAACTTCTTAGCCGGCTCGCTGTTCGTGACAGGGATTGCGTTTGCGTTCTCATCGCCTCTGAAGGTGCCTCTATCGGGCGTGTTAGGAAGCGTTTACATCGGCATTTTCGAGATGGGTGCCACCTTTTTCGTGTGGCTGAAAGCGCTGGAGCTTGCGGAAAATCAGGCGCCGATCGCCAATCTGATTTACCTCTCCCCGTTTATTTCCTTGATTTTCATACATTTTGTGCTTGGGGAGACGATACTCACAACCACGGTCATCGGCCTGCTCTTAATTCTCGCAGGCATCCTGCTTCAGAAGAAGTGAGCCGTTCGGCGGAGAGTTTCATGCGGCCTCAGTCATTTTGTTGACCTCTATGGAGAGTGCTTTTATCATACAAAATCGTGAAAGTCGGCATTATTCTCAATCCGGTCGCAGGACGAGGTTCTGCCTATAAAAGGTTGCCTGACCTCAAAGAACACCTGACATCCAGAGGTGTTGAAGTGGAGGTCCATCTTACGCAGAGACCTGGTCACGGAAAGGAGCTTGCGCGCGAGCTTGCGGATAGGGGCGACATCTACGCTGTGATGGCTGCTGGCGGCGATGGCACACTTAATGAGGTCGCATGGGGACTGCTTGGGACGGACAAACCCCTGTTCGTCATACCGTTTGGAACGGGGAACGATTACTCCAAAGCCGTTCACGACGAGGATCGGGACTGGAGGAAGGTCGTCGATTCTGTGCTCGAAGGGCACCGTGTCGAGTGGGTGGATGTCTGCATGGTTGAAGATGAGGTCCAGAGTCGCCCGGTTTTCAACGGATTTGGCATGGGTTTCGATGCCCATGTTGCGAGCGTTATCAGAAAAATCCCGCTTTTAAGGGGCGATCTCCTTTACATAGTTGGCGTGATCAAGAGCTTTTTTTCATTTGTCCCGCCTCAACTTACCCTCAAGACAGGCGATAAAGTCATTTCGGACCAATTTCATGTGTGCGGCGTGGGTTGTGGTCAGTTCGTTGGGGGAGGATTCCATCTGTTTCCGCACGCTCGAATTGATGATGGCATTATCGATGTCGATCTGATAAAACGAGTTAAGCCCCATGTTTTCCTGAAAAAGATGTGGCTCGTGCTCAAAGGCGCTCACCTGAATGAACCGGAAGTGATTTACTTTCAGACGCCTCATGATATTCACATCGTTTCGGACAGGCCGGTTTTCTACCATCTCGATGGAGAAGTTTCTCCTCAACCTGTCAATGAGGTCAGGATAAAGATACGCAAAAGAGCTTTACCTGTTCTGAGATAGTCCATTAAATAGCTCGTTAGGAGGTGAAAAGGATGATTACAATGCCGATTGCTATTTTGGTTATTGGGCAATTTATTTTTCCGATAGACGGGCCAACTCGGCCCTATCCTTTGACAGGCGTGGACAAAAAGCCGAAATTGGTCAAGTTTGTGGAGCCAGCCTTTCCGAATAATTCAAAGCTCAAGACCATAAACACCGTGGTTGTCGTCAATGTGCTGGTGGATACCACAGGTCATGCAATTGCGGCGAGGTTCAGAGATACGCTTGACCCTGAGCTCAAGGAGGCGATCATGGCGTCGATAAAGGGGATGGAATTTGAGCCAGCACGCGACTCGGCCGGAAATCCCGTCGAAGTCTGGTTCCCCATTTCGATACCGATCTCAGATATGGATAACTGGATACCGCCTCCGCTCTTCCCCGAAAAGGCGGATTCTTACGGCATAGATAGCGGGAAAGTTATTGTCGATGTGCATGTTGGGGCTGATGGCTCCGTGATCGAGGCGAAGGTCAGGGAGAGCAGCAACATTCTGTTCGAGTCATCGGCGTTGAGCTCGGCTATGAACGCACATTTCTCAAATTCGGTGGCCACAAGATGGTTTACAATTGTTTACCACTTCAAAAAGGAGAAAAATGAATGAAGGTGTTGCTCGTATCGTCGGAAATATACCCATTTGCGAAGACCGGCGGCCTTGCCGATGTCGCTGGTAGCCTGCCGAGGGCGTTGAAACGGCTTGGTGTGGATGTCAGGCTCGCTATGCCGCTTTACACCAGAAAGATTGACAGGTGCAGGTTCAACCTGAGCTCCACGGGCGTCCAGCTGGAGTTCGAGATGGCCGGTAAAAGGCGGGTCGGTTATGTCGATGTGGCAGATTACGACTCGATACCCGTCTATTTCATCGATGAGCGTGAGTTTTTCGACCGTGACAACCTCTACGGCACACCTGAGGGCGATTATGAGGACAACTGGCTCAGATTTGCGTTCTTCTCAAAGGCGATAATAGAGATGTTGAAGCCTCTGGATTTCATCCCTGATGTCATCCACATCAACGACTGGCAGACATCGCTTGTGCCGGTTTATCTGAAAGAGGTCTATTCCGATGATGAGTCGTTGTCGAACACAAAAGTGCTTTTGACCATTCATAACATTGCGTATCAAGGAGTTTTTGGCTCGTGGGTGCTGCCTCAGATAGGCCTGCCGTGGAGCGTGTTCCACATGGAGGCGCTCGAATTTTACGGAAATGTCAACTACCTGAAGGGCGGCATCGTGTATTCCGACGCAATAAACACGGTCAGCCCGACATACGCAAAGGAGATACAGACGCCCGAATACGGATACGGCCTTGAGGGGATTTTGAGGAAACGCTCGGCCGACCTCTACGGCATCCTGAATGGGATAGACTATGATGCGTGGAATCCCGCAACGGATCAGCATATTTTTGCCAATTACTCGGTCGAGAACTTCGAGGATGGTAAAAGGGAGAACAAAAAGCGGCTTCTGGAAGAGCAGAAGCTGCCTTACAAGCCTGATGTGCCGCTTATCGGCATAGTTTCGAGGATGGCGGCGCAGAAAGGATTTGACATCATCAAAGATGTGCTCGACGACATCGCTGACCTTGAGCTTCAGTTTGTCGTTCTCGGTTCGGGCGATAAGGCCTATCAGGACATGTTCGTCGATATAG
>JALVZN010000047.1:35990-37799 GCA_027037615.1 Caldifarciminota bacterium
CCATAGGCTTTGATCCTGTGCTTGCGCGTAAAATTTACGCCGCTTCCGACATGTTCCTCATGCCATCCAGATATGAGCCGTGCGGCCTCGGTCAGATGATAGCGTTGAGATACGGCTCCATCCCTGTGGTCAGGAAGACAGGCGGGCTTGCAGACACGATTGTGGACTACACGGAGAACCCCGACGAGGGCTATGGCTTTGTGTTTGAGCAATATGAAGGCGCTGCCCTGCTTGATGCGATAAAGCGCGCGATTTCCACCTACGCCAGACGCAGCGAATGGCGGACCATCGTCGAGCGCGGCATGAAACTGGATTTCTCATGGAACGCATCTGCGAAGAAATACATCGAGTTGTATCGTAAGATAATTGTCGGGTGAAATGGTTTTGATTCTAAGATTCTGAACCCGTTATAATTTGCGAAACCAAAATTTAAAGGAGGAGCTCATGAAGACCGATATTGAGATCGCCCATGAAGCAAAATTGTTGCCAATAACCGAGATAGCTGCAAAGGCTGGCATTCTTGAGGATGAGCTGGAGCTTTATGGCAAATACAAGGCCAAGGTGTCTCTCTCCATACTGAACAGGCTTGCGGACAAAGAGGATGCGCCGCTTGTCCTTGTCACCGCGATGAACCCGACGCCAGCGGGAGAGGGCAAGACGACGACCTCGATAGGTCTGGTTCAGGCTCTCAACCGTATCGGCAAGAAGGCGATCGTGACTCTCCGTGAGCCTTCGCTTGGCCCGGTTTTTGGAGTGAAAGGTGGAGCTGCCGGAGGCGGCTACTCGCAGGTGTTGCCGATGGAGGACATCAACCTCCACTTCACAGGCGACTTCCACGCAGTTTCATCCGCCCACAACCTGCTGTCGGCCATGATCGACAACCACATACATCAGGGCAATGAGCTCGGCCTCGACCTCAGGCAGATCACATGGCGCCGCACGATAGACATGAACGACCGCGCACTCAGGGACATCGTCGTTGCGCTCGGCGGCAAACCAAACGGTTTCCCGCGTCAGGACGGGTTTGACATCACTCCCGCAAGCGAGATCATGGCAATCCTGGCACTCTCCCTGAACTATGTCGATCTCAAAGAGCGGCTCGGCAACATAATCGTTGGATACAACATGAAGCGGGAGCCGGTCTATGCGCGCCAGCTCAAGGCGAACGGCGCTATGGCCGCACTGCTGCGCGACGCAATCAAGCCCAACCTCGTGCAGACCATCGAAAACACGCCTGCGTTCATCCATACCGGCCCGTTCGGCAACATCGCACACGGCACTAACTCGATACTCGCCACGAGGATAGCGAGGAAATTGGCCGACATCGTCATCACGGAGGCGGGATTTGGCGCTGACCTCGGAGCCGAGAAATTCATTAACATCGTCTCCAGACTTGGAAACTGGACGCCGAAAGCGGCTGTCATCGTGGCCTCCATCCGCGCAATGAAGTTCCACGGCGGCGTTTCAAAGAAAAACCTTGATGCCGAAAATGTTGAGGCTGCGCTCAAGGGCTTCGAGAATCTGGAAAAACACATCGAGAATGTCAGGAAATGGGGCATACCTCCGGTTGTGGCGCTCAACAGGTTCCCGACCGATACGGAGGCCGAGATCAAGGCCATCGGCGACAAACTCGATTCGCTGGGTGTGCCTTGGGCGCTCTCCGAGGTCTGGGCAAAAGGCGGCGAAGGCGGCATCGAACTCGCCCGCAAAGTCCTTGAAACCGTTGAGAACAGCGATGCCGAGCTGAAGCCAACCTATGAGATTGATGATCCGTTGGAGGAGAAGATCACCAAGATAGCTGTCGAGGTT
>JALVZN010000048.1 GCA_027037615.1 Caldifarciminota bacterium
TTATTCTACTGCAGCGAAGATGTGGATGTGGAAAGGGCCATAAGCGTCCTCGTCGAGGAGTTCAAGCCTGACAGCATCACGACATTCGAGGTCAAAAGAGGAGTGCTGCCAGAGCTCAATCTGCCCATGTTCGGCGCCGAAAAAGAGAAACAACCTGAACTGGCAGAAGCCACCATTGCAAACTAAAAGGAGAATTGGATGCGTGATGGCCTCTGGGTAGCTGAGAAATTTACCGATAATCTGCAATTCCTCTACAAAGCTAAGAGGGTATTGTATCAGGGACAGACGAAGTTCCAGACTGTTGACATACTCGAGCTGGAAGCTTATGGCAAAACCCTTTTCCTTGACGGCAAGATGCAGTCAGCGGAAATCGATGAGTTCGTTTACCACGAGGCGCTGGTTCATCCCGCTATGTTGCTTCATCCTGAACCGAAAAGCGTGATCATCCTTGGGGGAGGCGAAGGCGCGACCCTAAGAGAAGTGCTGAAACACAAAACAGTTAAGCGAGCGGTGATGGTGGACATCGACGGAGAGCTTGTCGATGTGTGTAGGGAGAAACTTCCTGAATGGGCTGACGGCGCATTCGACGATCCGAGAGCGGAATTGGTGATCGGCGACTCAAGGAAATACCTCGAGGAAACCGATGAGAAATTCGATGTCGTGATCTCGGATCTCACGGAGCCGATCGAAGGTGGCCCATCCCGCTTCCTGTTCACAAAGGAGCTATACAGCAGAGTTTACGATGTGCTTACCGATAACGGCATAATCGTAATCCAGTCCGGAAGCGCTGACATCTACTACCACAAGTTCTGGGTGGACATCGCTGCCACGCTTAAAGCTGTATTCCCGACGGTTTTGCCTTATCACACCTACATCTTCTCCTTCAACCTGGACTGGGCGTTCACTCTCGCATCGAAATCCGAAGGACTGAAGCTGCCATCACCCGAAGCTATCGAGAAACTGATGCAGGAGCGCGGGCTACACGACCTGAGGTTCCTATCCCCTGAGCAGCTCGGCGCGATGTTCGCACTGCCCACTTATCTCAGGTCGGATTTCGAGAAGGGCGGAGAGATACTCACAGACAGCCGCCCGTTTATATGGGAAGCTTGAGAGAGCATCGCTTTTGGCTAATAATCTTGATGCACAAAGCCGACCGAAACGGTCGGCTTTGTAGTCTTAAACCATGGAGGTGGATGTGGAAAACTTAATCCCGAAAATTGTTGACTTCCTGCTTTTTCTGCCCGGCATGCTCTGGGCACTTTCATTTCATGAGTTTTCGCACGGTTATGTCGCCTACAAGTTAGGGGATCCGACGCCTGTCCGTGCAGGGCGACTCACTCTCGATCCCCTCAAACACATAGACTGGTTCGGGTTCCTTGCGCTTATATTTGCCCATATCGGCTGGGCCCGGCCCGTTCCGATTAACCCCGCAAATTTGAGGAATCCAAGGCGGGACGCACTTCTGGTCGCACTCGCGGGGCCGTTCTCAAACTTCCTGTCTGCGCTGGTCGGCCTTATGCTCATGAAGATCTTCGTGATTTCAGGCATAAACTTCTCGGCACTCAATGTCTTGCTTTATTCGTTCAGTTACATAAATGTAGCATTCGGCGTCTTTAACCTCTTTCCCCTGCCTCCGTTAGATGGATGGCGCGTGGTGGAGTATTTCTGGAAGGATCATCCATCTCTCGAATACATGTTGCCCTTTACCATAATCTTTCTGATAGTGGCTATATACCTGATACCGTGGATAATCTATGTGCCGATAAGCACCGTGTTTAAATTCATGTTCAGGCTGTTCTTCTGAGGTTCATTTGACCGTTTTTGCTGCCCACAACAGGACATCTTCGAACTTTCTGGCCAATTTCTCGGATGAGAACGCCTCCTCTGCCCTTCTTGTGGACAGACGGCTCATCTTTTGATAGAGGATCGGGTCACTCAGGATTTTGTAGATAGCGGCGGCTGCGCTGTCTGCATCGTCGGGCGGCACGAGGTAACCAGTTGCCCCATCCAGCACGATGTCCCTCATCCCTCCATCGTTCGACGCCACCTGTGGAAGCCCCATCCTCATGCCCTCAAGTATGCTCATACCAAACCCTTCTCGGACAGAAAGCATCGCTATGACCCGTGCGCGCGCCATCTGGTTGGGCACCTGTGATGGCGAAACGCTGCCCGCGAAGTGCACGAGCTCACCTATTCCGTAATTTCGAGCCAATTCCTTGAGGTTGTGCAACTCAGGGCCATTGCCGACTATCAACGCCTTTGCCTCAAGTTTGAACCTGTCTCTTAAAATTGCAATGGCTTTCAACAGATTGCTCAGGTTCTTCTGGGCAGTCAGCCTGCCGACATAGATGATGTCAAACTCCTGTTTGATGGACTTCCTGAGCTCAGGGCGGAACGCCTTTTCGTTCACGGGCATAGGGATGACCTCAATGCGAATATGAGGTGGAACAAATGGCCTTACAGTATCCGCTATGAAGGACGAGACGACCGTAATCGCCTTCAAATTCCTGAAAATCGGGAGGTCAAACCTTAGGTATCGGCGAAATTTCATGAACAGGACGCTATCCGTGCCGTGCATGGTGATGACCATCGGCTTTTTGTGGTAAATGGAACCGAGCGAGGCTGAAAATCCGCCGGGGATCAGCCAGTGGGCGTTTATCACATCCGCCCATCTCGAAAGTCTGGCGGCGGCTGATGTCATGGAAATGGAAAACGATGCGAATGATATCAGGTGTAGCGGCGAGCGCAGTATAACTTTTTGCATGTTGCCCCTGTAAGCTATTTCGGGCAAAGGAGGTGCCCCATACTTGAACCTGTTGACCTTCAACCTCTTTGATGATGGCAGTCGATATTGCGTGGTAACATCTGCGCCACGGCTCCACGGCGCAAGCACATTTACATCCGTGCGGGTGAACCGTGACACCAGCTCAAATATGAAATTTCCGGAGATATCCCCGCCCCATCTTGGGAAATTATGTGTGACGATCAGGCATCTCATCGCCTGAGTATGATAAAGCCATAAAGCGCATGATTTCTTTTCCACTTCTGACCTGAATTTGAGTATAATAACCTGCAACAAAACAGGAGAAGGCGCGATGAAGGCTTATCTTGTCAAACACTTATACGATGGAAAGGGGCTAAAAACCGACACCTTCGTGGTGGTCAACGATGAGGGAAGAATTGAGGAAGTGACCCAGTCAAATCCCAATCTACCTTATGAAACCGTCGAGATCATGACGCCCGGCTTCATCGATGTCCACTCTCACATAGGCCTTGCGAGGTGGGGCGAGCCGTCAAACGGAGGCGATGTCAACGATTACATCGATTTTACCAACCCGTTGATAGATGCGTTTGATGCTTTCGATCACGAGGACCCGGCACTCGCCGACTCCCTCGAATTTGGCGTCCTTGTGACATGTATCCTTCCGGGCAGCGGTAACCTGATCGGCGGCGAGGGCGCGGTTCTCTATGTCCCGGGCAAATTGAAAGCTGACCGTTACATCAAGAGCGGAGGGCTCAAAGGGGCGCTTGGCGAAAACCCGAAATATGCGGGACAGAACAAAGGACAGCGTCCCACGACAAGGCTTGGCGTCTTCGGTGTGCTCAGGAAATCACTCGAAAAGGCGAGGCAGATAGAGAAACAGCTTGAGAGCGGCAAAAAAGTTGAGGAGGAGATAGATCCGGCCGATCTGAAGTGGCTTAAGGTCCTGCGTGGTGAGCTCAGGCTCAGGATTCATGTGCATACTGAGGCGGATCTGGCCGCCCTTTTCAGATTCGCTGACGAATACGGCTTCAAATACACGATCGAGCACGGCAGCAATCTGCACAACATCGAGATCTTCGAGGAGATCGCCAGACGCGAAGTCCCGTTCAACTACGGGCCGATAGACGCATTCGCCTACAAGTATGAGCTCAGGTTTGACACATGGAAAAACCTGCAGACCATGAAGGAAGTCGGGCTCGATTTTGCCCTGATGACCGATCATCCCGTCGTGCTCCAGAGGAACCTGCTGCTCCAGCTCCGTTATTTCCTGTTGACGGGATTTTCAAAGGTCAGGGCGCTGGCCTCCATAACCTCCATCGCAGCTAAAAATCTCGGCATCGACGACGATATGGGCACCATTGAGAAGGGCAAGGATGCCAATTTCCTCATCTGGGAAGATGATCCCTTTGTGCTCCCATCCAGACCCGCAAGAGTTATTTTCAAAGGTGAGGAAATAGCAAGCTGAAGGAGGACGAAATGGCCGATAAAGAGCTGATACTCAAACTCTCCGACATCCACGGAGTTGCCGGATTTGAAGACGATGTCCGGGAATTCATAAAGACCGAGATTGAGCCATTTGTCGATGAGGTCTCAACCGATCCGTTGGGCAACCTGATCGCCGTCAAAAAGGGCGGTGGCGAATTCAAACTGATGTTAGACGCACACATGGACGAAGTGGGCTTTATCGTGTCCAGCATCGAGAGAGACGGCTTCATACGGTTCGTGCCGCTCGGCGGCTGGGATCCTCGCATCATCCTTGCGCACTTAGTCGAGATCAAGACAAGGAGCGGCGACATCGTGCAGGGCGTCATCGGGGCGAAACCGCCTCACATCCTGACTCAGGCTGAGCGCCGCGATGTGATCCCCATAGATGAGCTCTTCATCGACATCGGAGCGGCAAGCAGGGACGAAGTTATCCAGAGAGGTGTTCATGAAGGCGATCCCGTGGTTATCCACTATCCTGCAAGGGAAATCCATGGCGGCGTGCTCGTCGGCAAGGCATTCGACAACCGCGTTGGCTGTGCCATGATGATAGAAATCGCGCGCAACCTCAAAGATGAGCTGCCGTTTGACCTCTATCTTGCTTTCACAATGGGCGAGGAAATCGGACTCAGAGGTGCACGGACGGTGGCAGCATCTGTCCAGCCGGACATCGGATTGTCGCTTGAGGGGACTATCGGAGCCGATATGCCTGGCGTGCCTGAGCGCAAGAAGGTTACATCGCTCGGCAAAGGGCCGGTCATCACCATAGCTGACAAGACGATCGTCGTCCCGAGGAAGATGATCATGGCCCTCGAAGATGCCGCGCGCGAGGCGGGCGTCCCGTTCCAGTATAAACTTCCCGGCTTCGGCGGGACGAACGCCGGGGTGATCCACACATCGGGCAAAGGCGCTGTGTATGGCGTCGTGGCTGTGCCTGCAAGATACATTCACTCGCCTGTCGGCCTGATGTATTTCTCCGACTACGATGCGAGCCTGAAGCTTGTGATGAATTTCCTCGGCAATGTGGACAGGTTAAGGGGTTTACTGGCCTGATTATGGTGTGCGGCCGCGCCGAAGGCGCGGCCGCACAATCACTCCAACTCAAGCGAACCGATCTCCAATTCCCCAACAGCTTTCTCCATGGCTTTCCTGTTGGCAAATTCCGCAGCTGAACGGCAATCTCCACCCCCAAGCATCACGGAGACAAAGGCCGCACCGAATATGTCGCCACAACCCGTGGGATCGACAGGCGTATGCGGCGGATTTGTGTAAACCCTGAAAAACACCTCGCCGTTTTCCCTGTAAGCCAGCAGTGACCCGTTTTTGCCACGCGTGACATTGAGGCAGCGCGGCCCCGCCATCAGAACCATTGCGGCGGCCATGCGATATTCCGCCTCGTCACGGATGTCAAAACCTGTAAACGATGGCAATTCCAGATGGTTCAACTGAATTATGTCGAAACAGGATGCCCAGATGTTCCAGTTCGGCAGCGATCTGACCAGTTCAAACTTCCCATCTTTCGACGGCCGCCTCAAAAGGCTGTGGATGTCTCCGAACATCAACTTTTTGAATGACATGGATATGCTTTTCAGCGTCTCCATCTCGATATCGCGCGGGGTGATGAAGTTCACCATTATGGCCTCGAAAGTGTCAAGATGCGGACGCAGGTGTTCAAGCGGCACAGGGCGCGTCTTGAGCTCAAAAAACTCATCCCTTTCCTCTTCGTCGCGGTAAACCAATCGGTTTCTGTTCGTAAGCCCCATGTCGAAAAGCAGAAGTTCGTCGGACACATTGGGATATTGGGAAATGAATTTGAGGAAAGCCTCCCGTTCTTCCTCTCCGACCCATGTCGCTGGCACGATCTGGTAATCGGGCAGAAGCGTTGCAGCTGCCGCTATCGTGTAGGATATTCCGCCCCATTTTTTGTAAACTTTCCCGCTGAATGTGTGGATTTCGTCTATTACGGGCGAGCCTATCACCAAAATCCTTTTCATCTCGTTGCTCTCCTTTGGGCATGAAGTTCTCAGATAAGCGCTATGATTGTAAGATTTTATCGCGGACACCACAAATCGATCTGTTTAAACGGCTCGTTCGAGCGAACTCTGGCGGAAAATTTCGAGAAATTGCGGCTGCAAGTCGTCCATTTCCTTTGGCGTTGCAAATTTTTATGCGTTGATACAAAATCAAGGCATGGTTGAGATAATCGAATATCAGGATAAACACAGGGAAGGCGTGCTCTACATCTATGAGTATGTCATGCACACCCCAAGAGAGGATGCAGTGGCGGACCTGGACAATGTGTTGAACATGCCTACCGGGCGTGTTTTTGTCGCTGTCGATGGGGAGGAGGTCGTCGGTTACTCCACTTTCTGGTTCACCAGATGGAACATGGTCGGCTACATCGGCATGATCGGCGTTCGCGAAGGTCAGCAGGGCAAAGGTATCGGCAAAAAGTTGATGGCGGCCATGGAAAAATACGGCAAGGAGAACGGCGTCAGGAAGATCTATGTCGATACCGGCTCGGACAACTTGCAGGCAAACATCTTCTACCTCAAGTGCGGATATTTCCCGGAGTGTGCGAAATACGATTTCTACAAACCCGGCGTGCACGGCATTTACTATGTGAAATACCTCGATGGCTCAAAGTAACATCAACCTGTTGAAAGAGATAATAGAAAGCGGCATCGGGGATTGCTGCACTGCCGCTGCCGTCGTTGTCGTCAAAGGGGATGAAGTTGTTTTTGAACATGTTGCGGGCGTGTTAAATCCGGAGCTCGGCAGCACACCCGCAACCGAAGACACGCTGTTTGACCTTGCATCATTGACAAAGCTGTTCACCACCACGGTATTTTTGAGGCTTGTTGAAGACGAGTTCGTTGGACTTGATGAGCCTGTCAGCTCGATACTCAGCGAATTCTCTGGCACGAGGGAGATCGCGCCTTTCGAGAACCCACTTGCACCTGGCAGATACATCGAGGTGTCGAGCGGCGGCACAGTTGACGCGCGAGATGTCACTTTCCGACACCTCCTGACCCACACTTCTGGCCTGCCCGGCTGGAAACCACTCTACAAGCTGGGATCACCTGAGAAGATCAGGGATGCGGTGTTCCATACGGATTTCGCATACCTGCCCGGAACGAATGTGGTCTATTCGGATCTCGGCTTCATGGTTCTTGGCTGGACGATCGAAAAGCTCACCGGCATGTCATTAAATCTGGCTGTTTCAAGATATTTGACAGCTCCGTATCAGCTGGCTTCGATAACCTACGGTCCTGTCCCTGCCGGGGCTGCGGCGGCCACCGAGTATTGTCCATGGCGCGGCAGGAGGATGCAGGGAGAGGTTCACGACGAAAATGCGTGGGCGCTTGGCGGCGTGTCGGGACACGCCGGGCTCTTCGGCAATGTGAAAGATGTTGCGGAATTCGGGCGTTTGTGGCTGCATTCAGTGCTCGGAGATTCTGTTCTGATAGAAAGCCATCTGGCTCAAGAGGCTGTTTCGCTTCAGGCCGAAAAGGGCACCACCAGGCGCGGGCTCGGCTGGGCTCTGTGGTCACCTGCCGAAACCTCACCATCCAACCCATTTGGGCCTAACACATTTGGACATACAGGCTTCACGGGCACATCGCTTTACATCGATCCCGATAGAGAACTCGTCGTTGTGGCTCTCACCAATCGCGTCTTTTACGGACGCGATGCGCGCAAAATCAGGGATTTCAGGCTGAAACTGCACAGGGCGGCGGTCGATTTAGTCGGTTGATGAAACCCGAAACAAAATTCGGCCTTTATAATCAAGTCCCAAAAGGGGTTGTGTTATGGCTAAATACATTTTTGTAACAGGCGGCGTTGTGTCATCCCTTGGCAAGGGCGTCATCACCGCATCTATCGGCTTGCTCCTCAAAAGGAACGGCTACCGCGTGAAACTCCTCAAAATTGACCCTTACATCAATGTCGATCCCGGCACGATGAACCCATTTCAGCACGGAGAGGTCTTCGTCACCGATGACGGGGCAGAGACCGACCTCGATATCGGCCACTACGAGCGGTTTCTAAACCAGTCTCTGAAACGGGAAAATAACTTCACCACGGGTCAGGTGTATGCCACTCTGATCGAGAAAGAACGAAAGGGCGAATTTCTGGGCCAGACCGTTCAGGTTGTGCCGCACCTCACCAACGAAATCAAATCGAGGATCAGGCAGCTTGGCGTTGACAGTGACATAGTCATCGTCGAGGTCGGCGGCACAGTGGGCGACATCGAGAGCCTGCCGTTCCTCGAAGCCATACGGCAACTGAGGCTTGAGGAGCCGCCTTCGGGGACATTCTCAATCCACCTCACGCTCCTGCCGTATCTCTCTGCTGCCGGAGAACTTAAGACAAAACCCACACAGCACAGCGTGCAGAAGCTCAGGGAGATAGGCATCCAGCCGGACATGCTGATATGCAGGGCCGAAAAGGAGATCACATGGGATGCGGTGCGAAAGATAGCGCTGTTCGCAAATCTGCCGCCAAACCGTGTGGTTCGCGCATCTGTGATGCCAACCATCTACGACATCCCGCTCCTTTTGAGAAAGGCCAATGTCGATCGCGAAATTCTGACGCAATTCGGGTTGCCTTTCGCGGAATCCCCGGATCTGACGGACTGGGAGAACTTTTTGAGACGGGTCAAAAGTCCATCTCGCGGCACCGTCAGGATCGGCCTTTGCGGCAAGTATGTGCACATAAGAGATTCATACAAAAGCATTTTCGAGGCGCTCGTTCATGCAGGTGCGGCAAACGACATTAAAGTCGAGCCTGTCCTGATAAGCTCCACAGATGTCGAGAAAAACGGCGCTGAGAGCATGCTGGACGGCGTGGATGGGCTGATCATACCCGGCGGTTTCGGCAAGCGTGGGACGGAAGGCAAAATAATGGCGATCAAATATGCGCGCGAGAACAAAATCCCGTTCCTCGGTATCTGTCTCGGCCTGCAGCTCACAGTCGTGGAATTCGCGCGACATGTCGTGGGACTTGAAAATGCCAATTCGACGGAATTCGACCCATCAACTCCCCATCCCGTCATCGATCTGCTTCCGGAGGAGGTCGGTTTTGAGATCTACGGGGGCACGATGCGGCTCGGCTCATCGGCAGTCAGACTTTTCAGGGACACGCTCGCCTACAGCCTCTATCGGCAGGAGATAATCCACGAGCGCCATCGCCACAGGTATGAGGTTAACCGTGCGTATCGACAGCGGTTGGAGGATGCCGGCCTCACCGTGTCAGGCGAAGCGGTTGACAGCGGGCTTGTTGAAGTGGTTGAGATCAAAGACCATCCGTTTTTCATAGCCTCGCAGTTCCACCCTGAGTTCAAATCGAGGCCGCTCTCACCACATCCGCTTTTCGTCGGCCTCGTCCGCGCAGCGATGAAACAAAATGGATAGATTGAAAAGACACCTAACTCGCATAGACCGCAAGGGATACGGAGCTTACAAGGGCATCACCGGGACATACGATTATCGGACTTTCAAGCTTCATGTCAGGCATGTGCAGTCCGATCCTTTCGCGCCTCCCGGCAGATTTGAGGTCGAGGTCCCGCTTTCCATTCTGAGGCTTCCGTCATGGGCACTGGAGAACGAAGTCAGCAGGACGGCGACCGCTGACTGGTTGCTTCGCAGGCTGCATGATGTGTCTCGCAAATTCTCAATAAAAAGGGGAAGCGGCAACAGCGGACTTTACGCTTTCGCGCGTCCGGGACAGGAGATCATCCAGAGATCAGGCGTCGAGATAGGCGCAAAATCCCTGACGATCAGGTTCGGCATCGGGTTACCGGCGGACGGCAGACGCATCAACGGACGGATCGCCATCAAGATGCTCATCGAGGAGCTGCCGGCCATCATCCAGTCCATATTCCCGCAGCAGCGCCACGATGCGGAGCTGAAAAACCATGTCGAGACCGCCTTAGACGCCAGCTTCATCAGGCAAAAACTCAGTGAAAAGGGACTTGTGGCCTTCATCGCCGAGAGGGCCATCCTGCCGCGTGCCAGCGGAGTTGATGACAGGCCGCTCGACGGCGCAGTTCCATTTAACCCATCGGATGAGCTTGCCATAAGCTTCGAGTTGCCTTCAGGACGGCATATCAAAGGCATGGGCATACCTGAAGGCGTGACATTGATAGCAGGTGGAGGATTTCACGGCAAATCCACGCTGCTTGAGGCCATCCAGTTCGGCGTTTACAACCACATACCGGGCGATGGCAGGGAGCTTGCCGTCACAGTCCCCTCCGCAGTCAAAATCAGGGCCGAGGACGGCCGATACATAAGCAATGTCGATATCTCCGCTTTCATAAGGGATCTGCCATCATCGATTGACACGAAACACTTTTCCACGGAGGACGCTTCAGGCTCAACATCTCAGGCGGCGAACATCATCGAGGCGATCGAGATGGGCGCAACCGTTTTTCTGATCGACGAGGACACATCCGCAACGAATTTCATGATTCGCGACGAGCTGATGCGCGAATTGATAAGGAAAGAGCCCATCGTCCCGTATATCGACCGCGCCAGAGAGCTTTACAGCAGGTTTGGCATCTCGAGCATAATCGTTGTCGGCGGCGCAGGCGATTACCTCAGCGTGGCGGATACGGTCATTTTGATGGAGGAGTATCAGCCGATCTGCGCAACGCAGAGGGCAAAAGAGATAGCCAGCAGGCGGCCTTACCGCGTGCCCGATGTGCCGAAGTTTCGCCTGCCGTCGGGAAGGCAGTTGAGACGAAACAGCGTGAGCCCATACAGGGGCAGGAAGATAAAGGTGGACGCCAAAAGCAAACGCACCATCCTGTTCGGCAGCAATCTCATAGACCTATCTGCGGTCGAACAGATAGTCGAAAGGGAGCAGACGCGCGCAATCGGCAAACTCCTGCTCTATGCGATTGACAAATACGGAGAGCTGACCGTCAGGGAGATGATAGAAAACGGGCTTTCAGATGTCATCAGAGACGGTTTTTCGGTGCTGAGAGCGACGGACGGTTTCCTAACCCTGCCCCGCAGCTTCGAGGTCTCCGCTGCACTCAATCGGCTGAGAGGCGCAGTTTTTGATTGAAATTTGCCGTCCCAAATTCGTGGGTTTAAAATTTGGAAAGAATGGTCATATAAGTTAATCCTTCGGCACTTAGAACATTTTGAGGCATGCAAAAGGAGGCTCATTTTTATGGAAGAGCTTGATAAAAAGGAGATTGTGATCACGGTTAGCACCGGCACGACGGCGGTTGCTGCTGGTGCCATGAGCGTTTTTGAAGCGCTGAAGTCCGAGATCGAGGAGCGGGGGCTGAATGTCGTCCTGAAGAAAACCGGCGAAAAGGGCGTGGCATCGTCCGAACCGATTATCGAAGTTCATCGCGGCGGCAGGACATTCGTTTACGGAAACATGACACCCGAAACGGCAAAAACGGTTGTCGAACATCACATCATTGAAGGCACTCCGATAATCGACTGGCTCATCGATGTGCATGATGAGCCGCAGGAGAGTTAACGCCATGTCAATCGACAATGTCCTCAGAAAATTTGAACCCCTGCCGGAGAACCTCCTACCGATACTCAAGGAGGTTCAGGAGGCCCGGCCCGAGGGCTACCTCACACCAGATGACCTCAGAAAAGTGGCAAAATACCTGCACATGTCCTACGCGCGGGTGTATGGAGTGGCAAGTTACTGCTCTGCGTTGAGGGTCGTTCCAAAAGGCACGCACATCATACAGGTATGCGATTCACCGGCATGCCAGTTGATGGGCGCCACCACCGTGCTTGAGGAGCTGAAAACGCTGCTTGGCATCTCAGAAGGGGAAACCACTCCCGACGGCCTTTTCACACTCGAAACGACATCCTGCCTCGGCGTCTGCGGTGTCGCTCCTGCCATGGTTGTGGACGAGGATGTATGGGGCAACCTGACACCTGACAAAATCAGGCAAATTATCGAAAGTTACAGGGAGGAGACGAAATGAGTTCGAGGAGATATGTTTTACTCGGCGTTGCCGACGACGGGGTTTTCAACAGGTTGAAAGCGGAGATCGAGGGTCTCCCGAATGTGGAGGTGATTCGCGGCCTATCCATCGGGGATTTGGACGGCGTCAGTCTGGCAGTTTTTCCGACAGGCGTGCGATAT
>JALVZN010000049.1 GCA_027037615.1 Caldifarciminota bacterium
TGCCACGAATGCGTTGATGGAGGCAGGGGCGGTTGAGGTCAGGGTGGCGGCTACACATGGCCTTTTCTCCGGCGACGCAAAATCAATTTTAGACGAGAGTCTCATCAAAGAGATAGTCATAACCGATTCTCTGCCTATCCCCAAAGAGAAACGGCCTGATAGGCTTGAGGTGCTTGATATTGCTCCGCTTCTCGCAGAAGCCATACTCAGGACACACGATGCCCGCTCTTTGAGCGCGCTTTTCCTTTAACATTAAAGACTAACTTTAGCTTTAGAAAAGGAGGGATTTTAATTATGGCAGTCGAACTCAGGGTAGATTACAGAAACGAGCTCGGCAAATCGGCAGTCAGGAAGCTTAGAGCGGCCGGTTATCTTCCTGGCGTGATTTATGGCGCCGGTGAGGAAACTCAACACATTAAGTTCAATGCAAGTGAATTCGAGCACCTGTGGCATCAAATCCACGGCGAAAGTGTCGTTATAAATCTGATATTCCCCGACGGCACAAAGAAAATGGGGGTCATTCAGGAGGTCGCAAGGCATCCGGTAACCGGCAAGATGCTTCATGTCGATTTCCATATCCTTCACAAAGGCGAGAAGGTTGAGGTTACCGTGCCTATCATCACGGTTGGCACACCTAAAGGCGTCAAGATGGGCGGTATCCTCGAACACATCATACGCGAAGTGGATATAAAAACCACCCCCGACAACATCCCGCCTCATATCGAGATCGATGTCTCAGGCCTCGGCATAGGGGATTCAATTCACATCAAAGATCTTCAGCTTGAGGGCATCGAGATCGATGAGGATCCGGAAGAGGTCATCGTTACCGTCCTTGCGCCTCGTAAAGTTGTCGAAGAGGTTGTTGAGGAAGAGGCTGCTGAAGAGGGCGAAGCAGCTGCTGAAGGCGAGGCAACCGAAGAAGGATAACAGAGTTAGCTTAATCTCAGCCTTAAGAACAGGAGGGCCGTTCAGGCTCTCCTTTCTTTTTAGAACAGCGTGGCATCCCCGTTTTCTATAAGTTGTTTGAGGTGCTGATAGGCGTTTGGCGTGGCGATCCTGCCCCTTGGCGTGCGCTGTATGAATCCTTCCCTCAGAAGATAAGGCTCATAGACCTCCTCGATCGTCTCGGCGTCCTCTCCAACGGCCATTGCGAGCGTCTTTATGCCGACCGGCCCTCCGTCGAATTTTTCGATGAGCGTCAGAAGGATCCGTTTGTCCATGTCGTCAAGGCCTCGCTCGTCCACATTCAGCATGTCGAGTGCATATTTAGCTATGTCAAGCGTTATTGTTCCATCCCCCTTGATCTGTGCGTAGTCCCTGACGCGCCGCAACAGCCTGTTGGCTATTCTTGGAGTGCCCCTTGACCTGCGAGCTATCTCATGCGCTGCATCCTCATGTATTTCGACCTCAAGTATTCGTGCGGAGCGCTTTACTATCCTTTTGAGTTCGCCGACGGAGTAGTAATCCAGCCTGAAACTTATGCCGAACCTTGAGAGAAGGGGCGATGTTATCATGCCTGCCCTCGTTGTGGCTCCGATGAGGGTGAACTCGTTCAGAGGGATCTTGACCGTCCTCGCTCCCGGCCCCCGATCGATGACGATGTCAATTCTAAAGTCCTCCATCGCCGCATAAAGGTATTCCTCAACGCTGCGCGGCAGCCTGTGTATCTCATCCACAAAAATGACATCGCCGTTAGACAGAGATGTCAATATGCCAGCGAGGTCTGCCGGCCGCTCAAGGATCGGCCCGGATGTCGAGACTATGTTAACTCCAAGCTCGTTGGAGATGATATGAGCGAGTGTGGTCTTGCCAAGTCCCGGCGGCCCATAGAAAAGTATGTGATCGAGCGCCTCTCCGCGCTGCTTTGCGGCTTCTATGAATACCTCGAGGTTCTCTTTCACCCGCGATTGGCCAATAAACTCCACAAGTCGGCGTGGCCGCAGTGTGACATCAAGCTCGAACTCCAGCTCACTGGCTTTTGGGTCAGTTATCCTCATGGCTGGAAAATTATATTGCCTTTGGCCTTACAACGCAGCCGCTTGCAGAATTTGAGGGTTGAACTTACATCGGAAGCCGGTCTTTGACTGGAGGCTGAACTGCCGTTAAAATCCACCGCCACTATGGGACTTAAAAACGACAGATGGATAAAGGAAATGGCGCTCAAACATGGCATGATAGAGCCGTTTGAGCCGAAATTGATAAAAAAGGTCGAGGACAAGCGCGTCATCTCTTACGGACTTTCCTCTTACGGCTACGACATACGGGTTGCAGATGAGTTCAAGATATTTACAAACGCATTCTCCGCCATCGTGGACCCAAAAAATTTCGATCCCAAGTCGTTTGTGGATTTTAAAGGCGAAGAGTGTATCATACCGCCCAATTCTTTTTGCCTCGCCCGTTCCGTGGAATATTTCCGTATCCCACGATCCGCAATGGGCATCTGCATCGGGAAATCCACTTATGCGAGATGCGGCATAATCGTTAACATCACGCCTCTGGAGCCTGAATGGGAAGGACATCTCACGATAGAGATCTCCAACACAACTCCGCTGCCAGCCAAGATTTACGCTTTCGAAGGGATCGCTCAGCTTGTGTTTTTCGAGGCGGACGAGGAGTGCTCGATTTCGTATAAGGACAGGGGTGGAAAATATCAGGCTCAAAGAGGTGTGACACCGCCTAAAGTCTGAGGCTGAAATCACATCACGGCATCCGCTCAAACCCAACACAGCATAGCGCGTTTAAAGCGGACAATCCTGTATCTGCAGTATAATTGAAACAATTTCTGATAGAAAATGGGAGGTGTGGTTGGCATGAGATACTTTGTTATTTCAGATATTCATGGAAACCTCGAAGCATTCAAAGCGGTTCTGAAGGCAAGCAAAAAGGAGAAGTTTGATAGGGTTATTTTTCTTGGGGATGTGGTGGGATACGGTGCTGATCCTGTTAAAGTTTGTAAACTCCTCAAAGAGATGGATCCCATCTGTGTCATGGGCAATCATGATGCCTCTGTCCTCAATCCAAAACTCCTTTCATGGTTTAATCCTTACGCACGGTTTGCACTTGAGTGGACAGCTGAGCACCTCACTGAAGAGTGTAAAAACTACATGAGGCAATTTCCTGAGAAAGCGAGGCTTGACGATATGCTGATCGTGCATTCAAACCCTTATAAGCCTCAAAGTTGGGAGTATATCCTGTCGAGGCTTGATGCCCTGTTTTACTTCCAGAAGACATCGGAAAAAGTTATCCTTTTCGGACACACCCACATTCCAGTGGTTTACGAATACAATCCAGAGGAAGACAACACCGCTTCAATTTCACCTGTCGGTCGCGAGATCCAGCTTGACATCGAAAATATGCGATACATGCTCAATCCCGGAAGCGTTGGACAGCCAAGGGACAACGATCCCAGAGCGGCTTACGGCATTCTGGACACGGATAAGTGGACATTTACGGTGAAGCGGGTCGATTACGACATCGAAAAAGCTGCTCAGAAGATAATCGAGGCGGGGTTACCCCAATTCCTTGCTCACAGGCTCTACACGGGAGAGTAAATCACAGTTGCAGGTTTGGGTGAGCGGTTAAATCGAGCCCATCCACATATCCGTTCGCCATGCGCAAATGCCCTGCAGCGCCTATCATAGCGGCATTATCACCGCAATATCTGGGCTCAGGAAAATACAATGCTACCCGATCGCTCAGCTCCTCTTGAAATTTTGCCCTGAGTCGGCTGTTGAGCGAAACGCCTCCGACAACGGCAAGTTTGTCAGCGCCGTGCATCTCTATGGCTTTAGCTGTCTTGATGAGCAGGGAATCGACCACTGCCTCCTGAAAAGAGGCAGCAATATCGGCTTTATGCTCCATTATGAATCCATCCGTTTGCTTGCGGAGGTAATAAAGGACAGCCGTCTTCAGGCCGCTGAAGCTGAAGTTAAGTCCGGATGGATTGGCTCTCGGGAACTTGACGAAATCGGGCCTTCCTGAACGGGCAATTTTATCTATTTGAGGGCCACCGGGATACGGTAGACCGAGGAGTTTTGCGACCTTGTCGAAGGCCTCACCTGCCGCATCGTCGAGTGTGACGCCAAGCAATTTGTAATCAAAGTAGTCCTGCATCCACACGAGTTCGGTATGCCCACCTGATACGAGCAAAACGAGCAGCGGCGGCTTCAATTCTTTGTGTGAAATGAACGCCGAGAAAATGTGACCTTCAAGATGGTTAACTCCAACGATTGGTTTCTTTATCAACTGGCTTATCGTTTTGGCAAAAACGATGCCCACCAACAAGGAGCCTATGAGCCCCGGCCCCTTTGTTACAGCAATGCCTTCGATATCCTGAAGTTCCACATTAGCGACTTTTAGGGCCTTTCGCGTAATCGGCAATATGAGCCGAACCTGAGCTCTGGACGCTATTTCTGGAACCACACCGCCGAAATCGGCGTGCTCCAGCTGAGTATGAGTTATGTTAGAGAGGACATTGAGCCCATCTACGACAGCGGCCGATGTTTCATCGCACGATGTTTCAAATGCAAGAACCTTCATGACTTCGTCTCCATATCAGGGCGGCGATTTTAATATCAATTCAAACAAGTGTCAAACACAGTTGCAAAATTCACAACGACACAATAGCCTGACCACATTCAGCTTAAAGGAATTTTCAATGAAGCCATTATGTATGAATAACTGAAACCTAAAACTCAGATCATGACGGGAGACTCAGGTGAAGATTTCAGAAATTGAGATTGCAGCTTGGAAAACGTGTTTACCAGGCAGATTAACTTCACGTATTCAGAGTGACACAGCCAATCATGCCCATCTAAAAAATCCCGTTATCTTGCAAAATTTAAGGTTCTACCTTACCCTAAACGCAACACCCAAATTCATTACCAATTTAATCACCTTTCAAACGGAGGTAGGGATATGGCTTATGCAAAGGCAAAGCTTCTTGATGGCATGAGGCTTATTGGATGGTCTGAATCAGGCCATGGAATAATAATGGATTCAACGATCGATAAGGGGGGCTTCGATACCGGGCCGAGGCCTATGGAGCTGCTGCTTCTCTCGCTCATTGGATGCACTGCGATGGATGTTATTTACATCTTGAGGAAGATGCGTGTCAAATTTGATGGATTTGAGATCGAGGTCAAGGCGGAAAGGGCTGACAAACACCCTAAAGTCTATAACAAAGTCGAGGTTATTTACACGATTTACGGCAAGTATGTCCCTGAGGACAAATTCAAGCAGGCGATAGAGCTATCACAGAACAAGTATTGCAGCGTGTCCGCAACGATGAAAGCCGTTGGTGAGCTCACTTACAGCTACAAAATCATACCCGAAAAACCTGAACCATAATGGACGCCCTGATCGAATTTGAGGGGTTTCCGTTTCCTCGGTTTGATAAAAATCGTTTAAACCTCGGTCACGGTAGTCTTATCGAAGGTGCTTTCTTGTAGGCAACCCTGAAAATTCACCCTGACACGACATCATGGCACGATTTAGATGGTTTTAGCGTCGTCGCTCACACCATTGATCGCACAGGATCACTTGCAACGCATAGATTTTCGCGCTCAGGATTATCGGAAAGCCATTTGAAGGCCTTAAAATAGACCTCATGCGAAAGGTTCGAGTTAAAGGAAGGGCAAAGGATTATCTGACGCATCCGTGGATCTATTCCAACAACATCGTCGAGGATCAGGGGGCTGCTCCCGGCGAGGCTGTTCTGGTTTACACAACCAAAAACATCTTTCTCGGCTCAGCGATATACAACCCAAACTCAAGGATAGCGTTGAGGTTCTATTCGAGGGAGAAGGAGGAGCTCGATTACATCGCCATAAAGACGCGCATCTACAACGCCCATCTCAGAAGGAGCAAAACGATCAGAAAGGAAAAGAGTTATCGCCTTGTTTTCAGCGAATCGGATGACCTGCCCGGCCTGATCGTGGACAGATACGGAAACGGGTTCGTAATTCAGATAGTTTCCATAGGCATGGAACATAGGCGCGGCTACATAGTTGAGGCATTGGTTGACATCTTTAATCCGATTTTTGTCTATGACAGGAGCGATTCTGTCTTGAGGAGGGATGAGGGGCTATCGCCGCGCTCGGAGCTGGTGTATGGCGAACTTCCAGAAAGCATCGTCATAGAATCCGCGGGGATGAAATACCTCATAGACATCCAGCAGGGGCAAAAGACAGGCTTTTTCTTCGACCAGCGCAACAATCGCAAGATTATCGAATACTACTCGAAAGGCGTCTCGCGCGGGCTTGACCTGTTTTCTTATACGGGTTCCTTTGCGCTTCACATGCTAAAAGGTGGCGCTGAGATCGTGTATGCGGTCGATCGCTCCCAGCCAGCACTTGATATGATCAAAAAGAACGCCGAGCTCAACGACATCCCTCCCGATAGAATCGTCACATTCCGCAAGGATGCGTTTGAATTTCTGTATGAGATGGCGCTCGCCTCCGAAAAATTTGACCTGATAGTGCTGGATCCGCCATCTTTCACGCGCAAGAGGAACAAGTTGAAAGAGGCGTTAAACGGCTACCGGGCATTGCATGAGCGTGCCATCGCACTGCTCAACGACGGCGGCATGATAGCGACATTCTCATGCTCAATGTATGTTTCCCGTAAAGACTTGCTCGACTCATTCCACCAGGCAGCGAGGCGAATGCGGAAGTCGTTTTATGTCGTCGAAAACCTCTATCAGGCCAAGGATCACCCGATACTGCTCGGATTCCCTGAGAGCGAATATCTCAAAGGATACCTCTTTGCTCATAAGCCATGAAGATAAAAGTCCTTGATCGCTACATCATAACCGAGTTCCTGAAATATCTCGTCATCTTTTTGGTGGGCGTAATTTTCATTTTCATAATTGTCAACTTCTTCGAGCAGATCGACAAATTCATAGCCAAAAAGGCGTCGATGGAGTCCGTTATCAAGTATTACATGTATCAAATCCCTTACCTCGTTAACCTTCTCTTGCCCATAGCTGAGCTGCTTGCGGTGTTTTTTGCGATAGGGGACATGGCTCGCCGATTTGAGCTCATAGCGATAAAGGCGGCGGGAGTTGACATGTATCGCGTATTTGTGCCGATAATCGTCATCGGCATCATCAACTCGTTCATAGCGTTCGGAATAGGCGGGTATGTTTCGGGTAAGGGGATGAGGAAAGCGTTTGAAGTCAGGATGAGGGAGATCGAAAAGCGGCATTACTCGCTCCACAGGACATTTGCGCGAAACCTCTCGTTTCTGGGAAAGGGCGGACGGCTCTTTTTCTTCGGCTCAATCAATGCGGTCTCAAACAGCGTGAGCAGGGCGATGATAATCGATTTTAAGGATGGCAAGATCGTCAGGCGCATAGACGCTAAATCCGGCAGGTATGAAAACGGAAAATGGACATTCTATGCCGTGATAGAACGCCATTTTTCGGGAGATTCCATAATCGTATTCACCTACAAATCAAAAACTTATCCTGAGATAAAAGAAAAGCCATTCGAGTTTCTAAAAGTGAGCCTTGAGCTGCAGGAGATGTCGTTAAATCAGCTATACATGCACAGAAAGGCGTTGAGGGAGGCGGGACTTGATTGCTCCGAAGTCAACACGGAGATACAGTTCAGATTTGCATTTCCGTTGATAAATTTCGTGATTTTGGTCTTTGCCCTGCCGCTCGCCGCATCCTTGCGCGGACATGGAAAGGCTTACGGTTTCGGGCTCGCCGTATCGCTGGCATTCGTATATTGGAACCTCATTCAGATCTTCAAAGTGCTTGGACAGACGGGTGAATTGTCCCCTTTCATAGCATCGTGGACGCCAAACCTGATATTTTTTGCAGCCGGGTTGTTCCTCAATAGCAAGGTGCAGAGATAAAAAGAAAGGGGCGGGCTTTTGCCCGCCCCGACAAAATTGGCATAAGTCCAGCTTTTAGACCCAGCCTCTGAGTTTCATGCCCTCGACCACACGGCTGACAGCCACGAGATAAGCCGCAAGTCTCGGATGCACATTCTTCTCTTTATACATCTCATACATGTCGTGGAAGGCCTGAGTCATCTTCTTGTCCAGTCTCTCATAGACCTCTTCGGCAGTCCAGTAATAACCTGTGATGTTCTGCACCCACTCGAAATAGGACACGGTCACGCCGCCAGCGTTTGCGAGGAAGTCAGGGATCACGAACTTGCCGTTATCGTGCAAAATCCTGTCAGCTTCAGGGGTTGTCGGGCCATTTGCGAGCTCGACGATGATGGCCGCTTTGATCCTGTTGGCATTCTCCTCTGTGATGACATTCTCAAGTGCCGCAGGGAACAGGACTTCAACATCCAGTTCGAGCAGCTCTTCGTTGGAGATTTTCTCGGCTTTCTCGTAATTGACGACCGAACCGGTTTCGACTTTGACCTTGTAAACTTCCTCAAAGTCGAGGCCATCGGGATTGTAAATTCCGCCTTTGGAATCCGAGACAGCCACGACCTTGGAGCCGAACATCTCAGTCACCAGTTTGTGTGCGAACTGGCCTGCGTTACCGTAGCCCTGAATGGCGACTTTTGCGGTTTTGAGATCGATGCCTCTGACCTTTGCGGCCTCGCGAAGGGTGTACATGCCGCCTTTTGCAGTTGCATCGCCGCGGCCGAGCGAACCGCCGACGCGGATGGGCTTACCCGTGATGACGCCAAACGCATTGTAGCCGACTATCTTGGAATACTCGTCCATCATCCATGCCATTATCTGAGGCGTTGTATAGACATCAGGAGCCGGGATATCCCTTTCCGGGCCGATAAATCTGCCGAGGGCGCGGATGTAGCCCCTTGCCAGCCTCTCTTTCTCTCCGTCGCTCATCTCTTTGGGGTTGCAGATGATGCCGCCCTTTCCGCCGCCGTAAGGCAGGTTGACGATGGCGGTTTTCCATGTCATCCATGCGGCAAGCGCCCTGACTGTGTCGATGGTCTCAGCAGGATGCCACCTGATTCCGCCTTTTGTCGGGCCAAGTGCATCGTTATACTGAACGCGGAACCCATGAAAGACCTTGACAGTGCCATCGTCCATGCGGACAGGGATAGTCACATGGAGCTCACGCATCGGCCAGCGGAGCATCTCATGGGTTGCTGGATCGAGCTTAAGATACTCTGCCGCTTCGTCGAGCTGTTCCTGCGCTATTTTGAATGGATTGCGCTCCTTTGACATAACTTATGCCTCCTTTTTGGTTTGGTAATTGTCTGGTTTGTCCCAAATTTTTGCCCTTTTAATGACCTCGTCGCCGATTCCATGCGGATCGACGAGATATTTATCGAATTCATGGATATTCCCGTCGGTTATGCCTATCTGGTATTCAATGCCATGCTCTCCGTGCGTATCTATCCTTTTCAACCTCTCGGTTGTGGGAGCATCGTTCACGACCTTTTCATGCCTGTCAAACAGGCTCTGCGTCCTGCTCTTGCCCTTGCTCATGAGTTTTTCCTCCTCAGTTTCTGGAAAAACTCGCGCATCATGGCCGCTATCTCGTCGCCGAACGGGCCTTTTCTCACTTTGAAGTTATGGTTGAGCCTGATGTCGGTGGGGATGGAGTAGAGGGAGACTGAACCGCCGAATTTTGGGTCAGGCACACCGTAAACCACCTCTTTGATTCTCGCAAGCACCAGCGCTCCGGTGCACATAACGCATGGCTCGACGGTGGAGTAGATGACACAATCCGTCAGCCGCCAGTTTTTGATCGATCTGGCAGCTTCTCGTATGGCAATAATTTCGGCATGTGCGGTGGGGTCGGTTGTGGTTTCAGTCAGGTTGTGGCCTCTGCCGACGACAGTGCCGCCACAGACGACCACGGCGCCTATAGGAACCTCCCCGATTTCCAGTGCTTTCCGCGCCTCTTCTATCGCTTCGCGCATAAAGACTTCGTCATTGCTCATCCCTGCCCCCGCTTTCTGGCGACCCAGATTATGCGTCTGCTTTCAACATCATAATCAGAAAGATCATG
The DNA here is from genome assembly GCA_027037615.1 of Caldifarciminota bacterium. Classification (GTDB taxonomy): domain Bacteria; phylum Hydrothermota; class Hydrothermia; order B15-G9; family B15-G9; genus WGAI01. The sequence continues at coordinate 9,959 of JALVZN010000049.1, forward strand.
GTCTCCAAAAACTTTGATAACATCGAAACCTAATCCTTTGAGCAAGAAACTCAGTTCAGCAGATGTATAAAACCTGACAAAATTTGTTCTTTCATCTATGAGATTGCCATCCAGAAATATTTTTCGCTTTGTGTAAGCACGCATTTTAAGGGCGTCAAACCAACTCTCCTCAAGGACGATATACCTTCCAACCTCAAACCACGAAAACGGGTATAAACTTTTAATCACTTTGAGAGGGTTGGACATCTCTATCAAAATCATGCCACCGGGTCTTGTAACTCTCGCAATCTCAGCTAAAACTTTCATGTTATCTTCATCGTCAAAATATCCAAAAGATGTGAAAAATGAATAGACGCCATCAAATTCGTGGTCATCGAAAGGCAGGTTTCGCATATCTCCTTCAACGAACTTGACATCAACTCCGTTCTGCTCTGCCCGCTCACGGGCAATGTTCAAGAGGTAGGAGGAATAATCAAGTCCCACGACCTCAAATCCCAATTTGGCTAATTCAACTGCATGGCGACCCTGACCACACGCAAGGTCAAGAATTTTAGAACCCTGTGGCAAATTCAAAGCAGACTTTATGGCTTCAGTCTCTTTACGGATCCTTTCCGGTTGTTCGACAAACTCCCTGTAAGTCTCAAAATAAATTTCATCGAAGAAGTTTTTCCACCAATCTTTCATCAGGCCTCCTTGTAAAAATGTCAAATTTAACATAAGGAGACAAAAAATAATAAAAACGCGCCCGGAGGGAGTCGAACCCCCAACCTACGGATTCGTAGTCCGCCGCTCTATCCAATTGAGCTACGGGCGCAATGCGATTCATGACCATTGGTATTTTCATCAAATTTTCAGAAGCTCCCCGGGGGAGACTCGAACTCCCAACCTACGGGTTAACAGCCCGCCGCTCTGCCGATTGAGCTACCGGGGAACTTCTTTGTCAGGTGGAAATTATATTCGGCCGTTTTTAGCCTGTCAACAACGCATGGCAGGGAATTGTTGAATTCGTGGGCGATTGGAGAGCTTGATAGGCAATAATCGGGTTTATCAAAGAGGCAAAAGTTCAATTCGGATGCTCGCATGGCTTCTGAATTCCTTTATTTAAGCGTGGATGCGCATTTTGTGACTGGACAAGTCACAATTTGTCGGGTATCATATCCGCCCAACATTGATAAAAAAACGGAGGTAATGGGAATGGGGCTTCTCTCGAAACAGGATGCGGATTTTTTAAGGCAACTCTTTGAGAAAGAGCTTGTGAGGGATGTCAATATCCTTCATTTCACTCAGCATCTTGAGTGCCAATATTGCCGTGAGACGAAGATGATCCTTGAAGAGGTGACTGAGCTCTCGGATAAGATTCACCTTGAGACGCATAATTTCCTTGAGGATCAGGAGCTTGCTAAGCAATACAACATCGACAAAATTCCTGCGACCCTGATTCTCGATTCTGATAAGAAAAACTACGGGATACGCTATTTCGGCATCCCTTCTGGATACGAATTCACAACCCTGATTGAGGACATCAAGATGGTATCAAAAGGCGATTCGGGGCTTTCGGATCTCACGCGAAAGGTGCTGGCTCAGCTCACGACTGACCTTCACATTCAGGTTTTCATCACACCGACATGTCCGCATTGCCCGAAGATGGTGAAACTGGCGCATCAGATGGCTTTCGAGAGCGAGCATATCGTCGCCGACATGATAGAGTCGATCGAGTTCCCTCATCTGGCGAACAAATACAATGTGTATGCTGTGCCGAAGGTCATCATAAACGATTCTGTGGAATTTGAGGGTGCATTGCCCGAACACATGGTCATAGAATACATCGCACTGGCTGGCAACCTCGATCTGGACAAAATTTAGCCTTATTCGGTTGTAATTTAGCGAGTTCAAGGACGGGGCATTTGCCCCGTCCTTTTCGTTTTAGAGGGAATACACGATAGAGAGGGCGAGGTTTTCCCTGAACTGCACCTTATCGATTTGGTCTCTGTCGTAAAGCCATTGGGCGTAAATCTGGAGTTTTATGAGTTTTGTCACCGTTATCTGAACTGTGTTCTCGAAATTGACATCTGGCGACCTCCATGTTTGACCGGATGGGTTAAAACTATACAACGCCTTGAAAACCCTTAGATTACCCTTGTATAGCACATTTTTTGCAAGGTTGAAGTTAGCCGACGCTACGAATTCGAGACCGCCATCTATCGGAACGCTCCCTGTATCCGCTCGATTTACCACCTCCTTGAACGAGAGGCCGAGCCTCGCCGTTACCGTGTTGGAATCATTCGGCGAGTAGATGTCCCGTGCCGCTCCAAACGACTCAGTGAATGTCGCCGGGTTCAGGTAG
>JALVZN010000050.1 GCA_027037615.1 Caldifarciminota bacterium
TGAAGATTGATATTTCAAATATTGGGGCTTACGAGACCCCGAAGATTCATGAGTATTCGTCTGCATTCATTCAGGCTGTGAAAAATCGGGGAAATTCGGTGATATACCTCGCTTGCGATTACGGAGGCGTCAAAAAGGTGAAAATGTCAGGAGATAGCATGATAACAATATGGGAATTCTCGACACCCGGCTATACCATGGCCACCTCACTCGTTAACGACACCACGCTGGTTCTTGGGGACAAAATGGGAAATTTCCTCCTGCTCAACATCAAGGATCTAAATCACATACGGCAGATAAAGCATTACCACATCTTTAACGAGATCGACGATGTGACATCTTACAGGGGACATTTTTACCTTGCGGCAGGCAGTGACGGACTCATCTACTCCACATTGGAAAGGATGGTTGCCGATACCCCCTCGGTCGATACGCTCTACATAGACGGCATCCTGCGCCATCTGACCCTTGATACGGCCAGAGCCATGATTTACACGGCCGACGATTGGGGAGGCGCACACATCGTCAGCATCAACCCGCCATCTAAGCCTTCCCTGATTTACAGTTTTGACCTTAAGGAGCTCAATTACAGCTACATCTCTGACATCGAACGACACGGCTCTCTCTTCTACATGTTGACATATCAAGGGCGGGTCATCGCATACGACAAGGATCAGGCCGATTCCTCGCATGTGGTGGCTTCAACCCGCATCGGGTCATGGGCTTACGATATGGTCGTTAAATATCCTTACATCTTCATCGCTGCCGATGATTCTGGGCTTGTGGTTGTCAAGGCCGACGAAAACGGATTGAACATAGTGGCGAGGAAAAAACTCAAGGGTTACATCAGACACACAATTTTGATCGGCCACTACCTGCTTATGTCAGGCGTGGCCAAGGATTTCCAGAACGGCTGGCTGTATGTCTTCGATGTGAGCTCACCGGAAAAACCTGAGTTGTTGCAGGAGATTCCGTTGCCCGGACTTGGGGAAGGTATGACTTATTTGCCTGAGAAGAGGCTCGTGGTTGTATCGGCCTTCAATGCGGGCCTGATATTTTATGAACTCGCGTCTGAGCGAAACTGATATGCCGAACCTTTCATGTGACTGGCTGTTCAGGCTTGAGAAAATACGCACCAGCATAACCAAAACGGGCACATTTTTCGGCATTTTGACGCTCTTGGTCGGCGTTGCGGCCGTGAACACGGGCAACAACCTGCTCTATGTCGTGCTTTCGATGATGCTGTCCGTGATGGCGATCTCCGGGTTTGAATCCCTGATAAACATCAAAGGGCTGGAACCACATCTTGCCGTTCCTGACGAGATTTACGCCCGTATGCCAGCAGTTTTCGCCCTTAAAGTCAAGAGCATCAAACCGTTGCCGTCATTCCTGATAAGGTGCATGTTTCCGGGGAAAACGGACATCATCTCGCAGAGCGTTATCTTTCAGGTGCCCGGCGGTGGCGAGAAATTGACCCGCTGTCAGGCTGTCTTTCCGAGGCGTGGCCTGTATAAACTGGAGAGGCTGATCCTTGTGACGACTTTCCCGTTCGGTTTCACCAACAGATGGCGCACTTTTGAGATAGACACTGAACTTATCGTCTATCCGCACATCCACGATGTGGAGCTGTGGTATAACACGGGGCAGGAGGCAGGCGAATTGGAAGGCTCAAGGCGCGAGGGCGTGGGCGGTGACTTCATGGGATTGAGGGGATACACGCCTCGCGATAAGCTGTCGATGATTCACTGGAAATCGTTTGCGAAGACCGGTCAGCTGATGGTCAAGCAGTTCGCTGACCGCGAGGGCATAAAAGTCATGATAGAGGTGCCTTCCGATGCAACGGACAAGCAGATCGAGGAGGCCGCATCGATAGCGGTCGCCCATCTAAATGCGGGGAACATGGTTGCCCTGAAACTGGGCGACACGGCCCAAATCGATTACGGCACAGGCGACCAGCATCGCAGGCGGATACTGAAGGAACTGGCCCTTTTCAATCTCTGATGGTTATCGTCACGCCTCCTCCGAACATCGGCACGGTTATTGGGCCGCCTTCCTGCCTCACGCCCGCCCATGTCGTGTCGGAGATGAACGGATACAACGCCTCGAAGCTGCCCCTGTAAAGTGCCGCCGATGCCCAGAGCCCGTAAGAGCTCCTTTTCCGCTCCCATTTGTGGAATTTGACCCTCACCCACACGCCCTGGCCCCAGAACGGCACGATGGTGCCGTCCAGATTCACATCCGCTTCAGGGAATGTGAGGTCGTAGCTGATCAGCGATAGGCCACCGGCAAGCTCCCAGCCCCATCTCCTGCTCTCCATGACCAGATCCCTGGAATAGCCGATGGTGAGCGCTGAGAGGTTAGCGGTTGCAGGCGTGATGTTTATCTCGTATTCCCGCCTGTAAAAATCGTAGTAAGCCGATTTAAATCCGTAGAAGGTCGTGGATACGCCCATGAGATAACGGGATGCCGAATCGGGTGTGAACAGTGCGATCTCGCCTCCGACGGAAAACCCCGGTGTGTAAAGCGATGTAATCCTCGTCGCACCGCCGACATAGACCGTGAAATAGAGAGACAACAGCACATTTATTATCGCATTCATGGCTACTTGATGTATGTTGCTATGATGTTAACGCTTTTGGATGCCCCGATGACATCTGCGCCTGCATTGATCATCTCCATCGCAGTCTGGAAGTCTCTAATTCCACCGGCAGCTTTGACTTTGAGCCCGAATTCCTTCGCTTTTCTGGCTAAAATTGCGACATCGTGAGCCGTTGCGCCTCCCGGACCGAACCCGGTCGAGGTCTTTACGAAATGTGCGCCACCCTTAGCCACGAGTTCGACAGCCTTCTCCTTTTCATCGTCGGTCAGATACGCTGTCTCGATGATCACCTTGACATGTTTGCCGTTGGCGGCTTCGACGACGGCCCTTATGTCCGAGACGATGTAGGAGTAAAGACCGCTTTTGAAATGGCCTATATGCATCACCATGTCCAGCTCGTCAGCACCGTTCTCAACAGCCCATTTTGCCTCGAAAGCCTTTGCCTCTGTGGAGGATGCTCCGAGCGGGAACCCGACCACGCTGCATGTCAGGATACCGGTGGATTCAAGCTTATCGGCGACAAGCGGCACGAAGGAGCTGTTGATGCACACGGCCCGAAATCCGTAATTCATCGCCTCGTCCACCACTTTGAGCACATCCGAATCGGTGGCATCGGGCTTGAGTATCGTGTGATCTATCCGTTTTGCAAGTTCTTCGAGCGTCATTTGAACCACCTCACCATGTGTAATGGATGCCCCATCCAAGGCCCAGACCGCCGAATGTCAGCTCTTCGTCCCTGCCGACATTCAGGAGATACCGATAGATGTGGTAATACGCATTGACTTCCAAATCCATCGCTATGCCCTGATAGCTCACGCGAGAGGCCGAAATCGGCAGGAAAAACTGCAGTCCGACGGCGTAAATCGCACCTGCAAGCCGAACCTCACTCGTGGAATACCCCCTGCCCGTGTAGCCGTATTTCGTGCTGCTGTTGCCCTCTATCCCGAATGCCATGTAAGGGGTTAGCGCCGTGTATGTTGGGAAATATTTCATCACGCGGATGCCCCATCGAGACCATGAGTATGGCTTATCGACTACATTTCCGTCCTCGTATTCCTGAGTTCTCCCGATGTGAAATGCGCCAAAGACGCGAAAACCCACGGCGGAGTTAAAATTTTTCTGAATTGAGAGGCCGTAGGCTATCGGATCGATGAAAAAGCCGACTTCCCAGTTCGGAACGGGCTTGAGATAGGACATCAATGCGATTGATAGTAAAATGT
>JALVZN010000051.1 GCA_027037615.1 Caldifarciminota bacterium
CAGTGCTGTCACGAAGACCATCTCCATCCGTATCAAGATTCAATGCACCAGCTACCGCACCAGGCCCAACATACACCGTCTCCCAGCCATCATATCCGTCAACAAGCTTATCACCATCTGTGTCATTATTGGTAGCATCTGTCTCAGTCCCATCAGTCTGACCATTGTAGTTAACATCTTCGCCAAATCCATCGACCAGATAGTCACCGTCAGTATCTCTTTCAAACAATGCGTCATCAATGGTGGTATTGCCATCGGCGCGGAAGACAGCCAAATCGGTGCCAGAAGAAGTGATCGGAGCACCAAGACCAAGTTGTGTTCCATCCTGAAGGCTGTCAAGATCAGTCGAAGCAAGTGTAGGCTCTGTCACAGTCGAATATCCGCCAATATTTGAAGCGGCGACAGAGTTCCAATCATCGACAACCCATGTCCAACGACCTGTATTGTTGTCGTAAGAAAGGTGGCCATAGCCAAACTCGCCAGGACGATCGCCGGCACTGTAATCCAGACTTGCATCTGCATCGTCGTAACCGTCAGCAAGGCCATCATCATCCGTATCCTGATCGTTAGGATCGGTGTGAATGAACCAATCCTCAACATTGTCAGTTATACCATCGTGGTCGGTATCCTGAATATGGAGCGGATCGGGATCTATACAATCGGTATAGAAATCTCCATCGGTATCGGGATTCCTCGGGTCTGTCTCAGTAGCATCAACTACACCATTATGATTAGCATCCTCAGTGCCGTCGTAGCCACATCCAGACCCATCATCATCGCCATCTGTGTCAACCATGAGAGGATCTGTCCAGTGATGGAATGAGCTTGGTATAGGCGAGTTAGCGCCACGCTCAATGTTATCAGGCAAACCATCGCCATCTGTATCGTCGTTCATCGGGTTGGTCCTTCTCGGCACCCAAACCGTATCGCCGGCAGCCACTTCGTCGCCATCGTAGAGGCCATCGCCGTCGCTATCCACTGAGTTGCGCAGCGTGCCCTCATAACTTTCGATACCATCAGTCAATCCGTCGTTATCGGCGTCGTTCGGGGTATACATCGCCCACTTGAAGCCTTTACATGGGTTAAATCCAGCCTGCGGTCCGTTTATGTAGTAACCGTCCATCTCGGACAGGTCACTCATTATGTCAGCATCGGAAGATGTGGTAGGCGGAAGACCACCAAGATGGTCAGAGTTACTGGATGCATAATACGAATCAATGTTATCCCAGATGTAAGAGAAGCTTGAACTTTCTATATGAACCCTCGTTGTATAGAAGACAATCGAATCAAGCGGTGCACCGGGGTTCGTTCCGCCAAGGGAATCTGCACTCGCCTTGAAGCCCCATTTGCCCTTCTTGGCCCACCTTGTAGCGTGAATTTCCTGATCGTCGTTAAGTCCATCACCGTCAGAGTCAAGATCAAGAGCATTCATTATACCGTCACCATCGTAGTCGAGAGAGCCATCGACAAATGTCCAATACATCACAAAGAAGGAATCAGCATTCGTGTTGTCTATAAGCTCACTATAAGCGGAGTCAACAACTGCATGACCATCCTCTACACCATCACCATCCGTATCGACATTCCTCGGATTAGTCGCAAGGAAACCGCCCATCTTGCCGGTATAGAGACCCGACCTCGGAGTGGCTCCACTGAACAGGCATGAGGCATAACCGAGGGTAAGCTCTCCGACGGAATCGCCATCTGCGGGATTGAACTGGCCATCGCCGTTGACATCCACAAACCCGTCAACCAGCCCGTCGCCGTCCGTGTCCCTGTTGAGAGGATCGGAAGAATACCATGCTCCATACCAGGCACTAGCAGAATCATAGCCAGCGGCCGGGTTCGGCGAATTGGGCACAGGATCAAGGTCGATCACATTGGGCATGTATTCATCGCCATCCCACAGCCCATCGTCATCAGTGTCACGGTCATAAGGATTGGTACCTATGTAATTTTCGAGGCCAGTAGGCAGACCATCGCCATCAGGATCATCAAGACCAACATCAGTCCATATCGGATCCCATGGATCTGCCATCGCTATACCATCGTGGTTCTGAGCGGCAACTTCCACATAGAATGTATCGGGAACGCCGTCGTTATTGTAATCCCTTATTACAGGCTCATTGAAGACCACCGCACTATCATGACTGCCATGATAGTTGCTCGAAACAACTGTCGGGTAGTAGATAGAATCGGCATCGGGGCCTTCAAAGATAGGCAGATAATGGCCTATCCAGACGGTATCAGAACCAATAACCGCATAAGTCACGAATATGCTATCGTTATCGGTATTTGGATTGTAGGGATCAAGGCCAAGACTAAGCTCGAGGGTATCAGAAAGACTATCGCCATCACTATCAAGCTTCGCAGGGTTGGTTCTCTGGAAACCGGTCTCAGCGAGATTCAGATCGTTTCCAGCCTCCCAGCCATCTGTTAGGCCATCCCTATCAAAATCGCTCCTGCGCGACGCAGCTATCGCTGAGTCAGCAGGCCAACCCATATCATCTTCGAAGAACTGCTTTTCGTTTGGCAGCTTATTGTCTGAATATTTCCATCCGGGATCGTAACTGCCATCAAACAACCCATCGTTATCGCTGTCAATATCTCTTGCATCCACTATGCCGTCGCCATCTGTGTCCGTCATCGTTCCACCGTCGTAAACACCATCATGATCGCTATCAATCAGATTGCTGTGCGTCGAATCATCCGACGCCTCTGTCAGATCATCAATGCCATCGGCATCTGTATCGGTAACATAAGGATTTAATCCATTCTCAAGCTCAAATTCGTCAGACAAACCATCACCATCCGTATCAACAGCATCAGGATTCACTCGCTCAAAATACCCGGCATTAGAACCATTCGTCAAATTAAGGTCATTTCCGGCCTCCCAACCATCCGTCAGGCCATCTACATCTGTGTCTGCCTTACGGGAATCCGTGCCAAAAGTATCCTCATTCGGCACCCTATCATCTGCATATTTCCATCCGGGATCGTAACTGCCATCAAACAGCCCATCGTTATCGCTATCAATATCCCTTGCATCTACTATGCCATCGCTATCTGTGTCCGTCATCGTTCCACCGTCGTAAACACCATCATGATCGCTATCAGTCAGATTGCTGTGTGTCGAATCATCCGACGCCTCTGTCAGATCGTCAATGCCATCACCATCTGTGTCCGTCGACAGAGGATTCAGCCCATTCTCAAGCTCAAATTTGTCGGACAGACTATCGCCATCTGTATCAACAGCATCAGGATTAACTCGCTCAAAATCCCCGGCATTGGAACCATTCGTCAAATTAAGGTCATTTCCGGCCTCCCAACCATCCGTCAGGCCATCTACATCTGTGTCCGACTTACGGAAATTGGTATGGAATGTATTTTCATTCGGCTTCTCGTTGTCAGCGTATGTCCATCCGGGATCGTAATCTCCATCAAACAAGCCATCATTATCGCTGTCCAGATCCCTTGCATCGGGCAAACTGTCGCCATCAGCATCACTCGGGCCAATGGAATCAATAACAAGGTATGCATCATGGCCTGATGCAGTTACGACAACCACATTAGAATCATTATCGAGTTTAACCTCAACAGAATCAGGAATACCATCGCCATCCGTATCGTTGTTGTTGTAATTAAGCCTATATTTAATCTCGCTTTCATCCACAACACCGTCACCCGTTCCGCCATCATTATCGGTATATCCATATGCGCTTGTGTGGAAGAAATTTTCCTCTGAGCCGTCCGCCAGACCATCTCCATCCGAATCCATATCGCGGAAATTGGGAACGCTGTCACTATCTGTATCATCCGTCTTCTCATAGCCTTTAGGAGCGTAGCTGCTACTATCGCCATCCACGATGCCATCGTTATCAGCATCCGGATCGAGCGCATCGATAACTCCGTCTTTGTCAACATCCGTGGCGGCAAGGAATCCGGTGACGGTATCAACATACATCGTACCATTCCACTGCATGGTTGAGGCGCCGCCGGAAGCAACAGTTCCCGCCAAAATAGCAGCATCATCGGCACACTCAGTGGCATCATCGATTCCATCACCGTCGCTATCCGTCGTATCCGGGTTAAGACCGAGTTTTATCTCAAGTTCATCGCTAAGTTTATCGCCATCTGTATCCGCTTTTTTAGGATCAACATTCCATTTTGCATAAGTGTAAACCTCTTCTCCGTCCCCTAAACCATCTCCATCTGTATCTGCATTATAAGGATCTGTACCGGTTCCCCCAGCTCCATACTCATATTTGTAATTTCCGCCACCATTGTTAAAGGTAAACCTAACCCCGCTGGCGCTGCGCACATCGTAGCCGTAGTAATGACCGTCAAGCAAACCGTCGTTATCGGAGTCTATATCGAGAGGATTAGGGATACCATCACCATCGGCATCATTTGGAGTTGCTGTTGTAACGGTTCCTGTGAAAGCTGTATCGCCCATCCACTCAGCATTGTCTCTTATACCATCGCCGTCAGTATCAGGGTTTCTTGGATCGGTTTCATTTCTATCTATAACACCGTTCTTATTTGCATCCTCGAGTGTATCAGGAACACCGTCATTATCAAAGTCACCCTGCGGATGTGCGACCGACGGTGTGTAAGGTGTCCCATCGGGATTCACCAGGCCAAGCATTATATCCTTGTCATCAGACAATCCATTTCCGTTAGTGTCAGGGATTTTTACCTGGGCAGCCGCCTGCCCTATCCATAGAACTCCCAAGAGTCCTGCAACCAGGAAGAGCCTCCACAGACTCTTCTTCCTCCTATCTGGGGCTCTGCTGCCACCACCACCTTTTGACATGCAACTACCTCCTTGTTCTCTCAATAATTGTTTTACTATGGCTCCAGCCACTTCCATTGCAAACCTCCATTTTTTTTCTGCCCGCAGTCATTGTTTATCCGCCATTGACATACATTTAGTAAAATCTCGGATATTCAGTTTTTCTATTATTAAGGCTGTTTTTCAACAGTGTCAAGTCAAATAGGCACATACACAATGGCACTCAACACATATAATTTCAGCCATTTTCAGCAAATTCTGCTTCCACCATCTCAAGGACTATATGGCCAATCATCTCATGCGATTCCTGTATCCTCGCAGTGTCCCTGGACGGCACATGAATTACAAGGTCACAAAGCTCTTCCACTTCGATCTCACGCTCTCCGGTGAGATAAATCACCCTCAACCCTTTATCGACAGCCGCTCTCACAGCACGATTCACATTTGGCGATCTACCTGAGGTGGATATAGCAACGAGGACATCTCCCTCCACACCATAAGCCTCCACCTGCCTCGCAAAAACATTCTCATACCCATAATCGTTCGAGGTCGCCGTCACGATCGAAGGATCGGAAGAAAGCGCTATCGCCGGTATCGCAGCCCTCTCCCTCTTGAACCTTACAACAAGCTCAGCTGCAAAGTGTTGGGCATCAGCAGCGCTTCCACCATTCCCGCAAAAAAGCACCTTGTGACCGCTTTTTACTGCATCAAAAATGATCTCCGACGCCTTTACAAGATCGTCGGGATTAAGTTTCTTCTTTACTTCTATGGATTCGTTGATTCGAGCTATTACAAGCTCTCTCCTGGTTTCTTTGTCCATTATGCTCCTCCATCGTGAATCTTGAAAACTTCAACTGCGTTTGAGTATGTGATTCTGGCCATGCTCTCCACATCAACACCTCTCAATTCTGCAACTTTAGTTAGCGTATAAACCACAAAAGAAGGCTCATTCCTTTTGCCTCTAAATGGGACAGGGGTGAGATAAGGGGCATCGGTTTCAACAAGCAACCTGTCATCGGGAACGGCCATGACGACATCGAGGATTTTCCCTGCCTTTTTGAAAGTGACATTGCCTGCAAAAGATATCCAGAAACCCAATTTGAGCGCCTCAGTGGCCTCATCAACTCCTCCACTAAAACAATGAAAGACCCCTTTGACATCTCCTGAATAGTCCCTGAGGACATCAAAAACATCATCAAAGGCGTCGCGCACATGGACGATTATCGGGAGTTCATGTTCAATGGCAAGTTCGATCTGAGACCTAAACGCACGATGCTGCGATTCGCGGGATGAGTAATTTCTATAAAAATCCATGCCTATCTCACCGATGGCCACGATGTATGACCGATCACCGGACAATAGAAAGCTATTGAGGACATTGAGCTTCTCCTGAGCGAAACTGTCAGCTTCGTGAGGATGAACCCCGACGGCGGCGTAAACAGTATCGGGGAACCCTTTTGCAAGTTCGATGGCAGCCACGGAATCATGAATATCCGTTCCCGGAACGACAATCTTAGAAACTCCATTGTCCTTTGCCCTGAAAACAACAGCGTCCACATCATCCTTAAACTTCGTATCGTTTAAATGGGCGTGGGTATCAAAAATCTGCATTTCAGGCGAAATTATTTAGATGGCTGAGCTGATTTTCCGGGCGCAGTCTCACTCATCGTGCATGTCCCATCAAATATGACCCCATCCTCGACAATGAGGCCCTTGCAGTAAAGGTCACCTTTAAATCTTGCACCGGACTGGAATTCGACCTTCTGAGCGATTACCATTTTGCCCTGTATGTGCCCACCTATCTTCGCATTTTGAGCAAAAATCTCGCCTTCTATCATGCCCGTTTTGCCCACAACGAGCGTCCCCTCGATCTTTATGTTGCCTTTAAATTTACCATCGATGCGGGTTCCACCTTTCACTTCTATGGTTCCCTCAAATACACCACCCTCACCGACAATCGTATCCATTTTTTCATAAGCTTCTTTTCCCTTCATGACTTCATTACCTCCTATTTTGCTATTGCAAATCGCTGAACATATGATTTACGCACACCATTGGCTTCACTCTCAATTGTTACAAAGTATAAGCCATTGGACGGCATTTCTCCATCCAGATCATAGCCGTTCCAGACAATTTCGTTGTAGCCGGCGGACAGCAACCGCTCGCCGCTGTCCCATATTTTTCTACCGCCAAGCGTCCAGATCTTCACTTCTACAAGCGCAGAAATGGAGAGGCGGAAACTTATGATTACATTTCCATCAGAGGTAATGGGATTGGGGTACACGAGCAAATCGCTGATGGCTAATCTGTCTTCGCCCGTAACATAGAAATTCCACACTCTGGAATATGGATTTTCATAAATATCGTATTCCCTTATGGTTAAACTCTGTTGCCCCTCTTCACCAAAATTAAGGGTGTAGTAGGCTGAGCCAGATGTGTCGCTGTCCATATCGTATTCAAACAGCTGAGTAAGGTCAACAGGATTTGGGTTCAAGCTATACCAGAGGCTCAGTCCCGGTTCGTTCGGCCTGACAGCACGGGACAGATTTATGCCAAGATCGTCCACAACTTTAATTTCAACGGGGATGTTGTTCCTTACGGTATCCCCATCAGCCAATTTTCTTCCTTTATATAACAGCTCGATAGAGGCGCCCATCGTATCTATTATGATCCTGTTTTCACGGATGATAACCCTATTGTCGGCATTGCCTGCCGATCCCCACACCGATGCGGGATTGTAGATTATCAGATTGGCCTGTGTGCCGGTGTCCACGCTGACAGGTACCCAGAACGCTCCATGTGCGGAATCCCCTTCAAAACTGGCTTTTCCGACGAAAAACGGGGCAGGCGGTTTGGTATAGTGTATAACTGTGACGCCGTCAGGAGAATGGTATGTGATGTTTTTCCTCGTGCCGAGAGCGTTCACATAGAGGAACCTGCTTGATGAATTGGTAAGGCCATGCGCTGACCATGCACTCCTTCGGCCACGCTGAAGCGTGTCGTCGGCCGTAACATCTAACTCTGGATACACGAACGAGTAAGGGGTCGCTGGATCACCGAACAGAACGAAATAAAAGCCTCGAGAGTTGATTATCCCATGCGTCAGGAGTTCGCCAAAAGGATGTGGGAGGCTGTCAGTCCTGAGCACGCTCACCATGCCCTCGAAAACACGCATATTGGTAGAATGGAACTCCCCGACGGTAGAGGAAACAGCTGCGATGGCACCGCCCGGCCTGAGCGTCCAATCCTCGGTTATGGATCTCGGATATTTTATCCTGTCAAATCCGCCAACTTTACAGGAAGCCACAAATACAAATGGGTTCTTTCTGCCCGCATTTATCTTTCCGGCATCTCTCTGCAAATCAAAGAGTTTCTCGTGTGACAGCTGAGCAGGATGGCCATGTATGAATATCACAACCATCGACGCCCCTCTGTTGAACTCGCTTATGAAGGCCTCAGATGCTCCAAGCCTCACTCTCGGCGCTGGACGCGGAAATTCGATCTCGTAAACATGGGAAACATCCATCGTATGCGGTATCCAGTAGTTGTAAATCATGTTTATGTAATACATGTGCTGCGTGTCACCACCTATGTTCTGGTTCTCGCCATATTCGTCGTCGGCGACAAGCAGCACCCTATCCCTCCACAATCCAGTGGCGTCGCCGGACTCGTAAACCCGAACCTTCTGGAGGTAATCGCTCAGCTCGCTCCTGTATCTGATAGGTATCCTACCGATGAATATGTCAGGGTAATCGTCTCCGTTCATATCGGCGTAGAAGATGTCAAGCGCACCGAGCTGGGATTCTATGTTGAGCAGATAAAAAGGCTCATAAGGAGGCACAAAGTTGCCGAATGTCGTGGTATAACCTTTGTAATCATAGTGGCCGTCACCGACAAGCGTCAGGTAAAGCAGAGAATCGTCGTTATCGTAAACATATCTGACGAAATTCCGTATTGCGACAGGGTCTTTGATGCCAAAACCGAACTCGTCGAAGATATTTTCAGTTGTCACCGTCAATATGCTGCCGCTCCCGACCTCCCAATGCCCATCCGAGGTCGGCAACATGATGTGATCCCTGCGCCAGTTAGCGTATCTGGAAAAAACGCCCTTGAAAACGGAAGGAACAACGGCGAGGTAGCGAACCCCGTTCACATCCTGCTCCCTGAGATGTGATGGGAAATAGAGCCGCATGTAGGCCGGCTTTTTGGTAGATGATTCAAGGTAAAAGACATCACCTGCGTCAACGGTGGCTCCAAACCGTCCATTTGACACAGCGAAAACGGACGGAGCAACGCCGTTTGAAACCTTCCACGCCCTCACAACAGATTGATGGACAGACAGCTCAACATCACCATGAGCCGACTCAAAGAAGATCGAGGTGTCGGCCTGAGCCGATGTCGTGGCCGTGTATTTGATGTTGAAATAGTCAAGGAACACATAATCGCTCCGACTCCGCCACAGCGTATCGAATTCCGACGGGTAGATGACAAGCGTCAGCTCGTTGGAAGCTCGAAGGTGATGGTAGTCAACCACAACCTTCTTAGACATGAGGCCACTCAGTGATGTCGTAGCAATCGAATCCCCGTTGAGGATAACATCGACATATCTCATCTGGTATTTGTCTCCGCCGATAAGCTGAATCTCAAATGTGCCGTTTGAATCAGCAACACCGCTCAGGTTGAAGCGAAAACTCATTGACGCCGTCCTGCTACCAGCATCCCGCTGTATCATCTCGCCAATCCACCATAACCCTTTCTGAGCGATGTTAAATAGCTCCTGCTCATGGCGATAAAACCTTGTGCATGTGGTGAGCTGACTTCCACTCACCCCCTGTGAAGGCCTCAATATCAGCCCTTCGCCCGGCCGTGCATACAGGCCAAGCCAGTAAAAATTCGTGTCTGAATACGGATGGTTGAAATAATCGTATTCCTCACCGTTCCAAATATACCTCTGCATCGGAATTCCGTAGAAAAGCAGCCTGTCACCAGGGCCGAACACGCCATCTCCGCCATCATCCAGCAAAAATCCGACACGTTTCATAGTCAGATTAGCTGAATCCACATCGGACGGCAGCATTACGCCGCCCAGGGAGTAAAGGGCAATCTGATCCGATGGAATTTCGTTTATGCCGAGTTTCTGAAGATCGTCAAAATCGACCTCATAGATACCCTCACCATAGACTGCGATCTTGACCCATGTGGTCGCATTGGAAAACGGATCTCGCCAATCGAGCGGGCTTGCTTTGTTGATACGCCAACTCTTTCCGATAGCATAATTCACAAAATTTAACCTCTGAATTGCCTCCAGATGCAAATTTTCTCCCTTAACATCGTGCGGTTTGCCGTCAAATGTGACCTTAACTCTGATTTTTCGCAAAATTTTCAGTGTGTTACGGCCGGGATTGTATCTGATCGGGTATATGGCGACCTCAGCGTATCTGAGCCCCCCGATAACACCGGTTCCCAGCACCTTATAATCCACATCGGGAAATTCCCTGTCCTTAAGGTAGTCCTCCGACATCTCATACCTTTTGCTCATGCCGTCGTCTTCAAACCTCGGAATTGGAAGAAGCGGAGCCTTCAGATAGATTTTTTCCACATCAAGCCGCTCGACAGAAACATTAAACCCGCCCGTCTGAGGAAGGATGAACATGAGCTTGCGGTAGTATTGCGGCGGCGATCCGACATCTCCATCGATGAGCAACTCGTCAGAAAGTATGTTGAGGAACTTCCCTTTATCCGTCACAACGGTGGTCGTATCCATCGAACTGAGCTCATACTCGCCCACAAATCCTTGAGAATCCGATGAAATAAGCCGAAAAGCGGCAAAAAATAAGAGTATAAAGTTACCCATTTGAATCTCTCCTGATGATGAATTGGATCACTCTTTCAAGCCTGTCCTCGCATAGCTTTCCACTATGTGCTTCTGGGCTATGAAGTAGAGTATGACAAGGGGGATTATGGCAATAGTGGACGCAGCCATCAAAGCAGGGTAGTTGGAGCTTTCCCCCTGAGCAAAATAGGCCAATCCAACCTGCACAGGCCTCATTTTATCGCTGTTGGTGACCATCAATGGCCACATAAATGAATTCCAGCTCGCTATGATCGTGAATATTGATACGGTGACAAGTGCCGGTTTGGTCAGAGGCAGAATTATCTGCCACAGGAATCTGAAACGGCTGCATCCATCGATGACAGCCGCATCATAAAGGTCTTTCGGTATGCTCCGAAAGTGCTGTCTCAACAGGAATATAGCGAATATGTTGACGCTCCACGGCACAAAAAGTGCATAATAAGTGTCTATCCAGTTCAGTTTCTGCACAATTATGTAAAGCGGAACCACATAAACAGGTATTGGAACGATCATGAGGGAGATGATGGCAGTGAAAAGCGTCTCCCTCCACTTAAATTTGAACCATGAAAACGCATAAGCGGCAAGGATAGCCGTTATCAGCACGCTGACAAGGTTCAAAAGTGTGACAACCGTCGAGACATAGATGTATCTGGCAAAATTAACCTTCGTAAACGCCTGTTTGTAGCCTTCTAAAGTGAACGGATGAGGTATCCATGTCGGAGGTATCCTTATAGCGTCTGCCTGCGTTTTGAAGGAGGTTATGAGCATCCACAAGAACGGCAGGAGCATCCAAACAGCCCCTGCTATGAGAATCGCATAAACCAGAAACCTCTCTATCCTGTGTATGAGCTTATATTTCATAATGCACCCTCTTTTCGCTGTATTTCTTCTGGAAAATTGTTATCACGAGTATCAGCAAGAAGAAGACGAAGGCGATGGCCGAGCCATATCCGACCTCATATTCCTCAAATCCTCTCTGGAACAGGTAGTAGATGATGACCATCGTGGAATGGAGCGGCCCGCCGGGCGGCGGCCCCGTCATCGTCCAGACAGGTGCGAACATCTTGAACGACGAGATAGTGGTCATTATCGTGACATAGAAGGTTGTCGGTGACAGAAGCGGCAGAGTAACATTCTTGAACGCCTGCCATGGAGTAGCTCCATCAACTCTGGCTGCATCGTAATAGACAGGCGGGATGTTCTTCAGGCCAGCCAGGAATATGATCACATTGTAGCCGATGCTTCGCCATACGCCCAATAAACTCAGGGAAAACAGCGCCAGAGACGGCCCCTTCAGAAGGAGCGGCAATTTTACGCCAAAAATCAGCTCAAATATGCCGCGCGGCTCCTCAAGCCACCTCAACGGATGCATCCCTATCAGCTCCAGCAGGTAGTTGAACAACCCCCTCGACGGATCGTAAAGCCATTTCCACACAACAGATACAGCCACAATGGATGTAACCACAGGCAGGTAGTAGATAGTGCGGAATGTGCCAAGCGCCTTAACACCTTTGTTGAGAAGTATAGCGAAAAACAGCGAGATAATGATCGCAAGCGGCACGGTAAAAAGCACATAGTAGAATGTATTCAGCATTGAGCGCCAGAAAAGAGGATCCTGAAGCAGAACATAGTAGTTGTATAGCCCAACAAATCCCTTCTCGCCGGCGATCCCCCACTCGTAAAAACTGAACCTGAAGGCGAGAATAATCGGCAACACTTTGAACACCAGGAGTATCACCAAAGCCGGAGACAGTAACAGCAATGGATACAGCCAATTAGTTTTCCTGCTCATTTTCTGCCCTCTCAATTTTTAGAATTTGTGAAGCAAATAAATCATCAAGAACATAAAGATAATCGCAAGTAAGTTAAACGAAATCATAAGTTTAAGTCCGAAATCCACTATAAGCAAATTCACCTCAAAATAGTTGAACCCAACGGAAACCTGATTTACCAGCAAATCCCTCAGGGGTGACTCAGGCAGAAATCTATGGATTAACGCACCTATAACATCTCCGGTTATTGTGCCCAGTATTATGGCGGTTATCACTTTTTCAGTAGTTCGTCGCATCAACATGGCTTCAACTCTCCAATGCCCGGGGCGGGACTCGAACCCGCACGGGGTTTCCCCCAGGGGATTTTAAGTCCCCTGTGTCTGCCATTCCACCACCCGGGCAAATAACATACAAGGCGGCGCCGGGATTCGAACCCGGGATTAACGGTTTTGCAAACCGTCGCCTTAGCCACTTGGCTACGCCGCCAACAATTCCGCAAAATTATAACATGTAAATAAGCCCGTATCAAGGAATTTCAGACTCGTCTTCCCCTGCCGCAGAGGGTTCAGAGTCAGCAAGAGGCACCTCGCCGTCCAACTTGCCGCTCTCGATCCTGTCTATAACTTCCTCAAACTCAGGCCCCAGCTCGTCGCCAAGCTCCTGCCCCATCTTTTTAGCAAACTTGGCAAGGGCTTTAGGATCGTCCGGGTCGAGATTTTCGATATCGGTCGATTCAGCTAACCGTTCCAGCCGCGCCTCCTCGGACTCGATGTATCTAATTCTGGAAATCAACTTCTTTACATTCTTGCTCCCACATCGGGGACATTTAGGCTCTTCATGCCCTCCGACAACATTCAACTCATAGACGACAAACTTTTTCCCACAATCGAGGCAAAGATATTCGTAGATCGGCATAGCTGTCGGTCAATTCTTCTTCACATTGACATACTTTCTCTCTTTGAATTCCTGCTTTTTGCCCTCATTCCAGTTCTGGACAGGCCTGTAATAGCCGACGATTCTCGAATAAACCTCTG
Source organism: Caldifarciminota bacterium (assembly GCA_027037615.1). Taxonomy (GTDB): domain Bacteria; phylum Hydrothermota; class Hydrothermia; order B15-G9; family B15-G9; genus WGAI01. The sequence goes on from JALVZN010000051.1 coordinate 13,456, forward strand.
TCGGCATTACAAGGGCTTTGACCTTGCGGCTCTCTTTCACTGCTGTTTTCATTTCAAATCCTCCTTTTTCTTGCTTATTTTGTAAAGCACCTCTGAAATCCTGTCAACGGATCCCATAAGTTCAACGGGGAAAAATATTTTTGAGGACTTAGATTCCGATATCTTCTCGAGGGTTTCAATGTATTTAATTGCCACGAGATAGCGCATCGCCATGTCAGGATCGGCCCTCATTATGCTGGCTATAATCGATCGAATTGCTTCTCCTTCAGCGGAGGCAATTTTCACAGTGGCTTGAGCTTCACCTTCGGCTTTAAGTATGGCCGCCTGCTTCTCACCTTCAGCACGGGTTATAAGTGCATTTTTATCACCTTCCGCTCTCCTCTCAACAGCTTGTCTGTAAGCATCTGCCTCTATCAGCTGAGCTTTACCTTTCCTTTCAGCAACGGCGCTGGCCTCCATGGCCTCCAACATTTCCGGCGGTGGGGTTATCCTCTGTATCTCAAAATTGGCTACGCGGATACCCCAATCTCTCGCTTTTTCCTGCACCTCTTCGATAACCCCTGCCTCAATGGTAGACTTTTTCTCTATCGCGGCATCCAATTCATATTTCCCAATATGTTCGTTAAGACTCGTTTCCGCGAGCTGTTCTATGCCATCAGGGATATTGGCAATGCGATACGCCGCAAGGAGTGGATCCACGATCTCGTAGAATATCAAAGCATCGACCTTGATAGGCACATTCTCTTTCGTTATCGCTTGAATTTCGGGAAAATCAAGGATTTGAATCCTGAGATCGAGGTAAGGAGATTTAACCCGCTCATAAACCACTTTGCCGTTGATGGATTTTGTTCTAACGATATAGACCTCTCTTGGCCGTTCGTGCAGGAATCTAAAAAGAATATGTAGTCCCGGAGGAGCAATCCTGCTAAAAGAGTTAAATCTTTCAACAATCATGATATGCGCTTCGGGGACTTCCTCCACTTGTATGAACAAAAACATTGATGCAGCCATTACGATAAGAAAAAATAAAACTATGCTAATTATTATCCCGATAGACATCGCTACCTCCTATCGTGTCAGAATTTCTTAACGGCATAACAAGCAGAACATACCTTGACGAGATAGCCCCACCAAGAAATTGGGAAATTCCGCCAAGCATTCTCTCCCTGACGGCTTTCACAACAACATCGGTTCCCGCCCTGATTTTCATTCCTCTCAACGAGACAGCAGGCAGAATGAGGCCAAACACTTTAACCAGACCTTCGGAATTATGTTCTATATTCTTAACAACCAGCCCCTTTTGATTTATAAGCCGCTCTAAAGTCAGTTTATCCTTGACTTTATCAGGTATGTTGGATTTTTTCACGCGCTTCATATAGCCTTTGTTTATTAGCATCGAAAAAAACATAAGTGCAAGAAAACTAACAACAGTAAAAACAATAAATTGCCATAATAATCCCACCTTTAATAGACTCAGAATTCCCGCGAAAACTGCCCCCACGGAATGCCAGATGGCGATAGGCTTCGGATAAAGTGCATCAGCAATCATTGACACTATTGCAATACAAAACCACACTATCGCAACAACAAGCCACTGGGAATTTTGATGTGAGTTGGCATTAGCAATAACCGTCCAAATAAGTGAGCCTGTCACTCTTCCCCCACCTCCTCAAGGGAAAGCGATATGCTTTTCCATTTATATCCCACTATTGTCCTGTCCTTTTTGTCGAAAAACAGGTCAAGCCGGCCAATACTCGTAAGCCTCTCGTATGTTCTCACGACTATGCCATGTGTGTAAGGCGATTCATAAGGTTCGCGCATCCCCCTGCCATCAAAACCGCCGACGATAACATCGATATCAGGCACAGAATCGATGAGAAGCGTATCCCTCGCAAGCCCGATATGGGTCAAGGCCACAACGATGTCAACTTTTTTCTCGTCTCTGAGAAAATGTGCCATCTTTCGCGCAGTTTCAACCTCACGGCTGAAAAAGTAGTTATCTCGCGTCCAGAATGGCATGAATATGAAACTCGCTTCGGACACGAGCCCGAACACCCCGACCCTAACGCTGTCGAAATCGAAGATCTTATAAGGCACGACATAAGGCGGATTCTGGAGGGTATCATCTGCCCGACGGAGATTGCTGCAAAGAAACGGGAAATCGGCCTTTTCTCTCATCCTCACAAGCGAATCCGGCCCCATCATCAACTCCCTGACGCCAGGTTCCATCGCATCATACCCTGCCCGATTCATGTAATCCAGGACAGGCTGAACAGTAAACCACAGGCCAACCGGGCCGCCGCCAACGGCCTCACCGGCATCAAGCAAAAGGACATAAGCTCCCTCTTTCTGAGCTTCATCTCTGACCGCCGAAATGGCCGCAATGGCGGCATCAGCACCGCCCACTGGAGGCGGAAAATCGGGATTTATCCATGTCGCGGGCTGCGGAGCAACTGCTCCATGTATGGTGTTGGTGTGTAATATGATTATCCTGGCGGTATCGCCAATTGAAGCCACAAGGGACAGGGTTATCAACAAATGCATCATTCCAGTATCTCCTTTGGAACTTCGGTTGTAGAGAGCCTGAGCACATCCTGAAAGTGCTTTTCGAAATAATCAGCAATCGCTTTCGATTTGATCATGACAGACGCCTCGTTATTTCTGGCGAGCGCAAAATAGCTCCAGTTGTGCGAGCCCACAAATGTTATGTAACCATCGATTATTATCAGCTTATCGTGACTGGTTATGTCTATCGGATCGTAATAGACCTTTACGCCGGCAGATTTGAGGCTATCCCCAAATTCCTTGTTTTTCAATGTGTTGCTTACATTCCATGATGACGCATCGAGAATTACGACAACATCAACCCCTCTCTGCTTCGCCTTGATTATCTCGTTCAAAAGCACCGAGTTGGGATCATCTTTATACTTTCTGTAATACCTCGCAGAAAACATGAAAATGTGCAAAGTCTTTTTGGCTTTCTGGATTTCTTTTATCAATGTGGGGTAATAATCCCTGTTGGGCAGTGGCACGACATCGTCAGCAGGCAACGCTAAAAGCAAGGCAGGCAAAAGCAAAGTAAGGTATAACAGTTTTCTCATGATTTTCCTCCACTTTTGGAAGTTAATTTATAAAGCTTATCCTCCTTTTCTTCAAAATCAAAAACAAAATGCAAAAGGGAACAGCTGCACAAAAGCTACATGCCGTAACTCACCATTCCCCAATCGGTGACAATTCTATCAGAATAAATCACTTACTTGATTTGACGGCAAGCGCATGCATGGTCACAGGCGACCACGAACCGAGAACAATGTAATTGTCTTCGATGTCGTCATGAATCAGATAATTGGAAGGCGGGGTATGATCGACCCGTGTCATGAAGTAATGGCGCCATCCATGATAATACGACTCCCCGTTCCATGTAACCAGAAGGGAATGTTCCCTACCGGCCTGCCAGTTCAGCATCGTGATAAATTCGGAAGCAGAATGACTTGAGCACCAGCTCTTCACATCGTTCCAATCGGCAAGTCTGTAATCGGAGCCGAATTCGGCCTGAACGGCAGCATTCAGGTCAGCAGTGTCAGGATAAGATTGACTCGTGATAGCAAACGGGAACACTTCTATGGTAATCTGATGCGGCGGTGACCATTCGGACAGTGCTCCGTGAGCATCCTTTGCCTGTGCCCTGACAGAGTATGTGCCGGGCTCGGAATAAGTGTGAGATGTGCCCCTGTTCTCGTTCGGTGGCATGAAATAGTTTGTCCAGCCGCTTATGGTGCCATCCCCAAAGTCGAACCTCACAGCTACACTGTCACCATCGGGATCAGTCACATCAGCCGTAAAGAAATAGCTTCCGCCGACACAGCCCCTTGCATTTCCGTTAGGTGCGGAAGATATCGAAGGAGGATTGTTTTCGGGTGTCTCCGTTTTATTACAGGAGGCCACCACCGTAATCATCATCACAATTCCCATAACGCTCAGAAATCTACGCATAACATCACCTCCGTCGCTGCCTTATTTTATTGCTCTGAAGTCTCAAATTTCCATTTTTGGCCCTTGAATTCCTTGACTTTATCCGAGTCGTAACATAAAGTTTTCGACATGAGTCAGGATATGGTGAGGCTTAAGGAAGAACTTGAAATGCGAGGCCTTAAATTCACGAGGCAGCGTAAGATAATCGCTCAAAAGATCTTTTCGATGAAAAAACATTTCACAGCAGATGAGCTCTACAACTCCCTGAAGAAAAAATATCGTATATCACGCGCAACGATTTACAGAACCCTCGATGTGCTTTCGAGCCTCGGCCTTGTGGAGGTTCACAACTTCGGTCAGGGGAAAAGATATTACGAATCGATCAGCGGGAAAAAGTCGCACTGCCATTTCATCTGCACAAGCTGCATGAAGATAATTGAATTCCCTTCGGATGAGATCGAGAAGATCATAACAAACATGGCATCCCAACACAATTTCAAGATCAACAGATACAGCATAAATGTTTACGGCTTATGCGAAGAGTGTGCCCGAAAAAGGAAAAAATGATGCACGAATGCAGCGGGGACGGTTACACCTCATGATTTTCATGATGACAGTTAACATTCCTTTGGCAGAATGCGTCTTAAACAACCACCGCCTCACACCGATCCATCCACGGACGGAGCTCTCTGAGTAGCTCCCGCTCAATAAGTTTCCTGCCCTTTATCTCATCTTTCCCCATCATAGCGCACCAATTTTACCTCTCACTCCACAATAGTTCAACTTTTGTGGAGCCAAAGTCCAGAAAAGTTCAAAATAAGGCAGCAGATTCTGGTAGCTTCAGGGTAGCGTCAACGGGCTCAGGGAAAATTTCCTTATCCTTTTAACTTACTTCCGTGCCTCTTAAGGAGGTTGCACAATGCAAACAAATATCCTGATCGCTTTTGTGATTTCAGGGAACCGCAAAGATAGCATCTTAGATTGGCGGATTGCGAGATCCGTCCCGTGTTTGAAATTCGATACCCCTCAGGACAGGAGTGGGGCAGGCAGCATCAGGACATCGGCTCCATCGATTTTATCCCTTGCCGAAACCGATTTTGTAGCCACAATTGCATGAGGCGGTTGATATCTCCTGCAAAAGCTCCTTAAAGAAGTCGGCACAGCCGTCCTGTCCTTGAACTTAACCTCAATCGGGATGGTCAATTCGCCGCTCAGCAACAGGAAATCCACTTCCACACCGCTCTTTTTGCGCCAGAACCTCAGGCGCTGGTGCGGATTAAGCCTGCGAATGAGGCCGAGAAAAATCCCGTTCTCGGCATAGATGCCCGCTTCTTTCGGACGATGGCGTAATGGCGAGAAGTTGCCCAGCCCCCAGCTTATCAATCCAGTATCGACAATGTAAACTTTGGGCGCCTTTTTGATTTCCGTGCGGGGATTTTTCCCGAAAGGATACAACCTTTTCACAAGGAAAAGTGCCTCGAGCAAACTGACATAACTCTGAACCGTTTTCACGCTCACGCCGACATCACGAGCCAGCTCGGTCAGGTTAAGGAGATTGCCAGCGGTCCCGATCAAAGCCAAAAACACCTTCTCGAAAGTGGCGGCATCACGGCCGGAGAGGAGCAGTCTCATGTCACGAACGGCATAAATCCTGAAAATCTGGCCCAAAAGCCTCGTTTTGACATCGACCTCCTCCGCAAGCACCACTTCAGGAAACCCTCCATACACGAGATATTCCGAATAAAGCTCCATGATGCGCTCAGGAAGGCGAAATTTCGGCAGGTCAGGCGCTGTTACATCAACCTCTGGCAGCATGTTCATGTAATTGTTCTCTCCCTTAAACCTCAGGAATTCCCTGAAGCTCAAAGGGTAAAGCTCAAACTCGACAATCCTGCCTATCATGGAATCCCTGAAATTGCTCAAAAGCGCTGTGCTGGAAGAACCTGACAAAAAAAGTTTGATCTCAGGATGGTGATCCACCGCCAGTTTGACAAAATTCGAGGGATTATTCATCAAATGGAACTCGTCTATCAAAACCACGCCGTGCCCACCTATGAAACGCTTAAGCGCCTTCGGGCCGGCATCCATGATGTCCCTGTCATCGGGGTCCTCCATGTCAAAATAGAAAACATCATCGCGGGACTCCAGGATCTTCTGTGCGATGAGCATAAGCAGTGAGGTTTTGCCGACCCGTCTCGCCCCCAGGATGACCACCGCCTCACGCTGATCCATCCACAGACGGAGCTCTCTGAGTAGCTCCCGCTCAACAAGTTTCCTGCCTCTTATCTCATCTTTCCCCATCATAGCGCACCAATTTTACCTCTTGCTCCACAATAGTTCAACTTTTGTGGAGCCAAAGTCCAGAAAAGTTCAAAATAAGGCAGCAGATTCTGGTAGCTTCAGAGCAGCGTCAACGGGCTCAGGATAAAATATTTCCATATCCTTTATCATTACCCCATAACTCTAAGGAGGTTGACGGGATGCAAGCCAATATTTTGATGGTTTTTGTCCTTTTGTCGGGAACGGCCAAGATTGCCTTTGTTCATCATGGGAATCAATCGCTTGCGGACAACGGTTCCCTGGCAATGCAGCAGGGCGACCCCGGCTATGTCGGCAACAGCTACCATCGCACGCTCGACACCCATTTTTATTACGGGAAACCCATCGACATCCACATGAGCGGCCCGCTGGCTCAATCTTACGGATGGATGCAGAACGGACACGACATCCTCGGCCGATTGCGCAATTCCGACCTCGTTTATATCGTTGGCGGCTCTTACGCCGAAAATATCCTGCCTTACGCAGACCGAGAAGTCAACGAATTTTCGATGTGGTATGTTCAGCAGGTCTATGATTCGCTTATCAAAGGCGTTGGCTATCCTGACTTGCCGAATGTGATCTGGATTCCGGAACGGGTCTGGAAATCGCAGAACCTCATGCCTTACTCGCTCATCGAAGTTTTGAACCAGAAATATGGCAAATTCGATGGCAACGGAAACTATCTGGCGCCGTGCATCCTGTTGGACGACAATGTCCACGAGTGGTATTCTCACACATTCCCCGACGGCACCGAGTGCCACAATTCGCACAAGGTGCACATCATGTATGACAATTCGGGCAACTATGTCTTCGTGGTGTTTATCCAGCAGCATGCGCGCAACGACTGGGTGTGGAACGAGGTCTGGAACACATGGACAGGCTCCGAGCACCTCCCTGCGCTTGCCAACGATGCTGATCAGGAGCAGGTCTGCGTCTATGGCGACGACTGGGAGAAGGCGGCCGGCGTCGCGGGCTGGGATTTCGGCAATCCGGGCGCACCGGCCAACTCTTACGACGCCAACATCGCATGGGCATCCAGTCAGAACTGGATTCAATTCGTGCATGTGGCCGAAGTCGCCAGATGGTGGGGCGTCGATAAGCTCTTAGACAACGATCCGAACAACGATCCACCGGCCATCAACATCGACTACGCAGCTTATCCAGAGCTCCACAGCTGGACGGGCGGCAATTACGACAACTGGTATAACGATTTCAAGAACACGCAGGCATACGGATGCGGGCTCGCTCCCGACCTCAACGGCAACGGGGTCAATGGCGATTATGAGGATCTCTGGAAAGAGACCTACAATGCGCTCATGTCTGCGCCTGACAACCGCATCTCAAAACTCGGCTGGGTGACACTTTCCGGAATGCTCTACGAAACCGCATGGCACACAGGTCCCGGCGGCGAGCTGGTCTATTGGGGTCGAAATCTATGGAATCACACGCGTTACGGCATACTGTTTGCCGAAGCTGCAAACTGGCTCGATACATGCGCAAGCGTCAACGGCGGACACATCTATGTGGCGGATTTAGATGGCGATGGCATCGACGAATATGCAATCTACAACTCGAAGATATGGGCGGCGTTCGACAGGCGCGGCGGGCGCGCACTCTTGGTGGCGACATCAGATGGCGATGTCGTTGTGGGCAACTTGATGTCGAACTGGGGCAATGAGGGCGATTACGACGATGGTGGGCATCCCGGCCTGTTTCACGATTCGCAGGCCGAAAACTCATGGTTCAATGTGACCATCGATTCATCGGGCGATACGGCCATCCTGACACTTTCAGAAGCCTACGATTACAACGGAAATCCATCGACCGATCTCACCAAAACGATCAAACTCGCATCAAACGACAGCTATCTCATTGTCCAATACCAGTCCACATGGACCAACTGGACCAAGGCAGGGGTCACGCCGGACATCTGGAATGTGCTTCTGAACGGCTATGAGCTCGGTTTCACGAGCGGCATTTCGCCCAACGGATGGGTCTATTCCGGCTGGCAGAACGACCGCACAGGGGCAAAAGCGGTTTTCTTGTGGGCTTCAGGCAACGGATTGGTGTATCACAACTTAGGCAAAATGGCGTCTGTGGCAGAGAAAATCGAGCTTGGCAACGGCACGAACTACACCGTCTATTTCTATGCGGGCCGCGGCCAGCCCGATGTCAATGCTCAGGGGCCCGGCGATCAGGAAGGGCCGTTTATCGTTCAGACATGGCAATACCCTGAAGATCAGATCATGGAGACGGATTCCGTGCTCGTGGTGTCGAACATCTGGGACATCGGCGGCGTTCAGGGAGCATGGATTCGCTACGGTGTCAACGGGAACTGGTCCTATCCTGACATCGCAATGGTTCAGGACGACGGCGACACGCATGACTGGGACGGCGACGGTCAGCCCGACCCAAACCTCTGGGGCGGCTACATTCCGCCTCAACCTCTTGGCTCGCATGTGGAATACGCCATCCGCGCACTTGACAGCTCAAGCAACGAATCATGGGACAACAATTACGGCCAGAACTACGATTATTTTGTCGGAGTCGTCAATTTTGACATGGACGGCCAATTAGACAGGGTAGCCACCCTTGCATCCGAGAACGGCGGCATGCACCTCTGGTATTATTTCAGCAGCGACACCTCACGCCTCTACTTCGCAACCGAGGCGGCCGGAAACGGTTCGGATTCCTACGCAAACGACCACTTCATATTTGTTGCGTTTTCGGACGATTCAACCCTCATGGATGCGCCATGGGCCAAGAGCGGCAAGGTGGGCCACTATTCGTTTTTCCTTGCGGACGAAAACGATAACGATTTCGTCGGGTGGTTTGACTCCACGGGCAACCTGTTGAACGACACGACGAAATTCAGGTGTGCAGCTGGGGCCACGGAGAACGACATCCTCGAAGGCGTCCTGTATCTGGACAACATTTTCAACGGCAAGGAGATACCACAGGATGTCTGGGTGGCCGTCGGGACATATCAGACACAGGACGGGGGAGCACTTCAGTGGCAGGTGCCAAGACCACCATCCGGCACAATAGACTCCATCATCTCCAAAAACGAATTTCTACATATAAATTTCACAACCGGCGTCATCGAAGAGCCCTCCGACAGAGGCCTGCCATCGATCTTTGCGATAAAAGCCTATCCTGTTCCGTTCGGGAACCAGTTAAACCTGAGCTTCAAGCTGTTGAGAAACAGCGACATCCACATAAGGCTCTACAACATATCCGGCAGAATGGTCAGGAACCTGTTTGACGGCGAACTCGAAAAAGGTCAGCACGACATGAGTTTTGAATGCGACACATTGAGCAGAGGGATTTACTTCATAACCATAACGGACGGCGAGGAAACCCGCTCGGTAAAAGCCGTGAAGATAGAATGAAGTCCATGCAAATCTAACAATATCAGCATTTATGAACGGATTTTCATGTATCACGCTATGCCCATAAAATAAAAGGCATGGTTAGGGTAAAACCGTTCAGAGGATTAAGGCCACCGAAGGAGCTGGCAGCGCTTATAGCCTCGCTGCCGTATGATGTCATGAGCACGGAAGAGGCCAGAGAGATGGCCAAAGGGAATCCTTATTCCCTGCTTCACATCACCCGTGCCGAGATAGACCTCCCGCCTGGCATCGACGAGCACTCAGAAGAGGTTTACCGCAAATCGAGAGAGAATTTCCAGAAGTTCCTGAAAAACGGATGGTTAGTTCAGGACAAGGAGCCTCATTTTTACATCTACGCCCAGACCATGAACGGACGCACTCAATACGGGATAGTCGGAGGCGCACACTACATGGATTACTACGAGGGACGCATCAAAAAGCACGAATTGACACTCCCCGACAAGGTGGAAGACCGCACAAAACACATACTCGTCAACAACGCACAGTTGGAGCCCGTTTTTCTGGCATTCCGCGATGTGCCTGAGCTCACTCAGATAATGATGGATTGGGTGAAAAACCACGAGCCGGAATACGATTTTGTGGCGGACGACGGCATCGGCCACCATTTCTGGGTGATAACCGATCCAGAGGTCAACCGGGCTATCGAGGAGCTGTTCGCCACGAAGGTGCCGCATACCTACATCGCAGACGGACATCACAGGACAGCTGCTGCTGCGCTTGTGGCAAAACGCAAGGCAGAAGCGAACCCGCATCACACAGGCGAAGAGGAATACAACTACATAATGGCCGTCCACTTCCCGCACAACCAGCTGAAGATCCTCGAATACAACCGTGTTATAAAGGATCTAAACGGCCACACGCCTGAGGAGTTCCTCAACCTGTTAAAACAGCACTTCGATGTTCAGGAGTGGAAAGAGCCCTATAAGCCCGACAGGGAATGCATGTTCGGCATGTATCTCGACGGCAAATGGTATAAGCTGATGGCCAAATCTCACACATGCAGCACGGATCCGGTCGAAGGCCTCCATGTCAGCATCCTGTCGAAATATGTGCTCTATCCGCTTCTCGGCATCAAAGACCTCAGGCGGTGCAAGAGAATCGACTTCGTCGGCGGAATTAGAGGCCTCAAAGAGCTTCAACGCAGGGTGGACAGCGGAGAGATGGCGATTGCGTTTGTGCTGTATCCCACGAGGATAGAGGAGGTAATGCGGATAGCTGACGAGGGCAAGATAATGCCCCCGAAAAGCACATGGTTTGAGCCAAAACTGAGGAGCGGACTGGTTATACACAAGTTGGATTGACATCAACTTAGCGGCAGACGACCGATCCGCTATCGACAGCGCCGCAACTCAGCTGAGCCTTGCAACAGGTTCAGCGTGTTCAGGTTAGCTTGAAATCCCTTACTTCACAATGATGAGCTTCCTGAGTGTGCCGTCCTTGCCGCGCCACAGGTAAACGCCGGGCTTTGCAAGCGACGATGTATCGCGTGCAACTACCCTTCCGGTGACATCAAAGACAGCAGGAGTGGGCTTTTGCGAAGGCAACGGCAATCCATGGACATCTTCCTCAACTGACTGAAGCCTTTTGTGGAATTCCAGAGAATCTATAACCGCGCCATCGGTCGCCCTGATGGCCTTGATGGACATGACAGTATCGGTAACAGTCACAAGCACATAGTGATAGCACGATGCTGAATATGCCACCCACGAGGCGGAGCCGGGTGTATAAAGCGGAGCGCCACCGCCGCCTGTAACGATGTAAGTCACGCCATTTATGGGGACAGACCTCTGGTAAAAGTGGTTGTGGCCGTTGAAAACGATCGGCACGCCGTATGATTCCAAAATGTCACACCACGCAGCCCTGACATCGTAGTCGGAACCGTGCCCTCCAGCACTGTAAGGCGGACGATGGAAATAAACCACCACCCATTTTGACGAATCCTGAGTTATCTCCTCCAGCCTTTGTTGCAGGTATGTCCTTTGCGATGAATAGTCGATCGTCTCAGTGTTAAGTGCTATGAAAACCACATTTCCATACTCAAAGGTGTAATACCGTTCGTTTTCCGGAAGGTGGAAAAACTGGCGATAGATGTAGGAAGGGGTATCGTGATTGCCAATCGTGGGCATAATAGGCGAGTTGTGCAGAAGATCGGCCTCAATGGCGAAGAACTCATACCAATCGTCGATGTCGTTTCCATGTCCAACCATGTCGCCCGTATTGATGACAAAATCAGGATCCTGCTGTGCTATCGCATCGACAACCATTTGATGGGCAGCGGAATCTGACCTGTTATCGCCATAGACTACAAACCTGATGGTATCGGCGGACAGAGGAGCGGTGCGAAAACTGTAAATCGGTGTGGAATAACTGCTTCCAGCGACCTTGTAGATGTAGCGATGTCTCGGAGTTAGGCCTGTCAACTTAAAGGAATGGGCTATAACTGAAGCTGTATCCCAGACCGTGTCAGTAAGCGACCCGACGCCATAAGCTATGAACCCCGAATCGGCAACAACGCTATACCACGATATGGTTATGGTGGTGGAGGTTGAATCCTCCCAATTCATATACGGCCCCAATCTCAACTGTATGAGGGCAAAGAAAACGGTTAACATCTCGTGCCTCCTCGTATAAGCTATCGGCTTAACAGCTCATTGTTGCAAAAGCTTATTTTCACAAAAAAAACACTTTGATGTGATACAGATCAAAAATCGGCGACAAAGAAATTACGGTTCCCCTCATTCACAACAAACTCCTTGAAGTAGAAGCAAGTTACCTTATAATAGACTTGCGCTTTTTTGCTGAAATATGGGTCAAAAGAAAAATTGGAGGGTTCCTGATGACAGGGGTCTTACTTATAGCATTTTTGATAGGGCAAAGTGCCCCCAATGGGTTTACTTTCAAGGCCTTTGACACTCCTAACGATCAGGGAAATTCTATCACGCTTGAATGGTCAGGGGATACAACTCCGATCAAGATAGTAAGGATATTCCGAGCCGACAATGCAGTAGGGCCATTCACCCCCATAAAGATACTCTTCGGAAACATCCACTCCTACGATGACAAGGATGTGAAAGACGGCAAACCTTACTACTACAAAGTCATTCTGATTACAACGGAGAATGAGATCATATCGTCACCTGTTCTCGGGCCGGTAAGCAGCAAGCCGTCATGGTTCGACATGTCAAAACTCCCACTCTTCATCGTCCTCGCATTCTACATACTGGTGCTGCTTTATTACATCCTGTCCGCTCGAAAAGGGAAAGAGATCAAGTTAAGGCCAATAGCCGGGTTAAACGCAATAGACGAAGCGGTCGGCCGTGCGGCTGAGATGGGTCGCCCGATACTTTTCACCACGGGCTTGCTCAGCATCGACAACCTCTCAACCATAGCGGCGCTTAACATCCTCGCACATGTGGCTAAGAAAGCAGCACAATACCAGACGAGGCTGATCGTCCCGAACTACAACCCTGCCGTCTATACCGTCGCAGAAGCCATTGTCAGAGAATCATATCTTGCTGCTGGTCGTCCGGATCTTTTCAACAGCGACGACATATTCTACATTTCCAGCCGTCAGTTCGGATATGCAGCTGGCGTCACAGGTGTCATGCTGCGTGAGAAAACAGCTGCACACTTCTTCATGGGGTACTACTTCGCAGAGGCTCTCCTGCTGACCGAGGTCGGCGCCTCAACTGGCGCAATTCAGGTCGCTGGAACCGACGCAATCACCCAGTTGCCGTTCTTCATCGTAACATGCGACTACACTCTGATCGGAGAAGAGCTCTACGCTGCAAGCGCTTATCTCTCGAAAGATGCACTGCTCGCAGCCACGATCAAAGGTCAGGACATCATGAAAGCGGTCATAATCGCTTTCCTAGTGATATTCTTCTTCGTTGCGATTGGCGCCGAAAGCCTGGCCATGAAAGTGGCCAACCTGTTATAACAGGAGGTTAAACAATGAAGCGATTTCTGAGTAGAACATTACCTCTTTTGATGGTGTTAATTTTCGGTGTTCTCGGTGCCATCCAGTATTTTGTGCCACACAAAGTCTCACAGGTTTATTACAGAACCATTTTGACATGGGCCATCGGTGTATCGTCCATGGCTGTCATAATGGCTGCCATCAGCTTCTTGAGATACCACTACAAAAAGATCATGAGCTCCGAGGGCGATACTCTCTATTCATCGATAGCCCTTGTGGCGTTCCTGGCAATGCTCGGATTTGGCGCATTCGGAACCGATAAGGGCAGCCTGTTCTATCAGTTCTATCAGAACATTTTCGTCCCGATAAACTCGACAATGTTCTCACTGTTAGCATTCTACATGGCATCCGCATCTTACAGGGCGTTCAGAGCCAAGACATTCGAAGCCGCTTTGCTGCTCACAGCGGCAATCATCGTCATACTCGGCACAACCCCCATCGGAAGCTCCATACTCCTCGACAAAGTCACGATGTGGATAATGAGCATACCAAATCTTGCACAGAAACGCGGCATATTGATAGGAGTCGGGCTTGGTGCTACGGCAACTTCTTTGAAAATAATTCTCGGCATTGAAAAGAACTGGCTTGGAGGATGAAAATGGGCAAATTTGATATTTCCAACATAGACAGAAGATGGATTTACATAACAATTTTGTTGGGAGCCCTGCTTCCGCTATTCGTTCCGATAACATTCGCTCCGAAGATCTCGCCTGAAGTCAAAGCGGTTTACGACTACATCGATAAACTGCCTCCGGGATCAGTTATACTGCTCTCGTTCGACTACGGTCCGAGCACTTTGCCCGAAACCGAACCGATGGCGGAAGACATAATGAAACACGCCTTTATAAACGGCGTTCGTGTCATCGGGATATCCCTCACCGAGGAAGGGGCTCTCCTCGCCCTTAAAGCTTACAACAATGTCGTCAAAGAATTTGAGAATTACGGAACGATAAAGGTCAATTACGGCTACGATTTCGTGTTTCTCGGTTACAAAAGCGGTCGTCAGGCCGTCATCCTGAGCATAGGAGAGGATATAAGAAAAACATTTCCGACCGATTATCAGGGCACCAGCATTGATGACATCCCCATGATGTTCAATGTTAAGAACTACAAGGACATCTCGCTGGTAGTCGATATCTCCTCAACAAATACGCCCAATGACTGGATAACTTACGCTTATTCAAGGTATAAAGTTCCGGTGGCCGTCGGGGTCACAGCGGTGCTTGCAGCAAACTATTATCCGTTCATTCAGACAGGGCAGATCATAGGCTTGATCGGAGGCGTTAAAGGTGCGTCCGAATACGAGTACCTCGTAAACCAGAAAATTCAGTCCAACTGGGGGATGAAACCGAAACGAATGCCCGCAATGCGCAACATGTCAGCTCTTACTGTCGCAGAACTGTTGATAGTGCTGTTCATCATACTTGGTAACATCGGTTACTTTTCCCAAAAAGGCAATAAAAGGAGGTAGCCAGTCATGGCTATAAGCTCATCGATATGGGTATGGATAGCAGCATTTTTGACACTGGCAGTATTTTCATTCCTTTACAAAGACAACATCATTTACAAAATGGTCGAAGCACTTTTTGTGGGAGTTAGTGCTGGATATTCAATCGTCATCATATTGAAACATTCCTTTGTGCCAAATATCTGGACGCCGCTTTTCGTCAGCCACAACCTTCTGTATCTGATACCGTTCCTGCTTGGACTTCTTTTCTTTGCAATGCTATCTCGGAAAACTGCTTATCTAACCCATATTCCTTTCGCTTTCCTGATCGGAAGCGGTGCCGGTTTTGCGCTGCCGCTTGTGTTTCAGACAAATGTCATGGCTCAGGTGAAAGGCACAATGCTGTTCGCTCCAAGTCACTACTCATCATTGGGAGCCTTCGTCAACGCTCTCATAATCTTCATCGGGGTTCTGACAGTGCTGTTCTATTTCTTTTTCTCAAGGGGCGAGAAAACTAACAGGAGCATCATAGTCAAGACCGGGATAGCCTTCATCATGGTGGGATTTGGAGCATCGTTCGGTTACACGGTGATGGCCCGTCTATCCCTACTCGTGGGAAGGCTATACTTCTTATTTGGGACATGGCTGGGAATCCTTCATTGATTTTTGATTTGCAAGGTGCAAATACAGGGGGCTGCCGAAAGTGTGATTATAGGCCTCTTGCGGATTGGCACACTTATTGCAAGAATAATATAGTGGTTCTTTGACAAGAAAGAAAAAAACAGGAGGTAGAACCATGAGGCGTAAAGGCTTTACGCTCATAGAGCTTATGATCGTGGTGGCAATCATAGCCATCCTGGCGTCAATCGCCATACCGCAGTACAAGAAGTTCCAGCTCAAAGCCAAGACATCTGAGGCTAAGAGCAATATCGGCGCAATCAGGAGCGCTGAGGAGACATACTCCGCTGAGCACGATGTGTATCTGAAAGCACAGGCGAGTCCGGGCACGGTGCCGGGTGCTCAGGCTGCTGATTGGCCTGCCGATGCCGGTGGATTTGATGACATAGGCTTCAAACCTGCTGGCAAAGTTTATTACAGCTACTGGGTAGGTGAAGACACAACAACTGCTAATACCAACGACAATGGAACTGTTGTGGCTAATGATAGTGTCAACATCTATATCATGGCAGAAGGCGACCTTGACGAGAACGGCGGAGCTGGTGAGGCCCCCGCACTCAATGCTAACGATGGTGTGTTCTATGCAAGCGACGAAGATCCCAAGATTAACGATATGCATCCGGGCAAATTCTAATACGATTATCTCATCTACAGCCGTCAGAGGGAGAGGATTTGTTCCTCTCCCTTTTTATTTTCCTTGAGCCGTGTTTACGGTGTGTTTTCGTGGTACTTCCCCATCTCAAGTCCCTCCAGGACAAGTTGTAAACATCTCAAAATTCAAGTCCCTGCCCTTTGTGGATTTCGATCTCATCCCGATTGAACAGGCGAAACGCAGGCTTTCGAGCCTCAGAAGGCCGATCATCGGCATATTCGATGGCGGCAGCGTGCCACACCGCATCTGGCCATACGACAGGGTGTTACGGCTGATAAAAAGGTTGAACGAAAGGGGCTACTCGGTGGTCGTTGTCGGCGGCAGAATCGAATTACCGCTATCGCAGATTATCAAAAAGGAGCTCAAACTCCCGAACGACCGTTTCCTTGACCTCATCGGAAAAACCAGTCTGTCGGAGACCGCGGCCGTCCTAAGTCAATTAGACTTACTGATTTCAACGGATTCATCTCTGCTCCATCTGGGCTATGCCGTTGAAACAAAAACAGTTGCATTGTTTGGCCCCGGAATACCCGAAAAATGGGCTCCAAGAGGGCATGGACACATCGTGATTCGCAAAAATCTGCCGTGTAGCCCGTGCACGAAGTTCGGCTATACGCCTGCCTGCCCCTACGGTTACAGGTGCATGAAGGAGATAAAGGTGGACGATGTGATGGCCGGCGTCGAAAAGGCGATGAAAGGGGAATAGGGGCGGAGGAAAGCCCCTCCGCCTCATCATTTAACGGGTTTGAAGTTGTCGGGATTGCTGATGTAAGCCTTAAGTTCTCTCATGGCCACCCCACTTAAGAGGAAAAGCGCCACAAGGTTGGGCAGCGCCATGAAGCCGTTGAACACATCCGAGATGTTCCACACGATACCGAGGCTGGCCACTGCACCTATCGGTATGAGCACAATCCACAGGATTTTATACCAGAAGATGACTTTCGGGCTGTCGAACAGGTATTCAATTCCCTTCTCCCCGTAGAAATACCAGCCGATAAGCGTGGAATATGCGAAGAGCGCAAGGCCAAGGTTGACGATCCAGCTGCCGACATTGCCAATTCCGAGCTGGAACGACTTTGCCGTCAGAGCGGCGCCGTTCAGCTCACCTGTGGAATAAAAACCTGCGACGATTATGACCAATGCCGTCATCGTGCAGATGACGATGGTGTCGATGAACGGGCCGAGCATTGCGACGATGCCCTCGCGGGCAGGCAGATTGGTTCGAGCCGCCGAATGTGCCATCGGTGCGGTTCCAAGCCCGGCTTCATTCGAGAAAATCCCTCTCGCAAATCCCATCCTCATTACATAGAGCACAGCCGTTCCAAGTATCGCCCCGCGCGCAGCGTGACCTGTAAATGCCTCTGTGAATATCAACTTGAAGGCGTCCAACAACTTATCGTAATTGATGACGAGTATTGTCAGGGCGCCGAGCACATAGAAGACGCTCATCGTCGGGGTCAACCTTGATGCGACCTGAGCTATCCTCTTGATGCCTCCGATGATGACGAGCCCTGTGAGAGCCGCCAGAACGAGCCCTATGACAAGCTTGACATAGAAAAGGGTGTTAGCTGATGCGTTTGCGCCTGAAATCAATCTGCTCAGCGCATCTGCAACGGAATTCGCCTGCACAGTGTTGCCAATTCCGAACGCCGCAATCGCTGTGCTAAGGGCGAAGAAAACCGCAAGCCACTTAAAGTTCCAACCGTAGCGCTCCTTGATCCCCATCTCGATGTAATACATCGGGCCACCTTTAACGCTGTCCTTCGTGACCTTACGGTATTTGACCGCAAGCGTTGCTGAGGTGAATTTCACTGCCATTCCAAAAAGAGCGGATATCCACATCCAGAAAACGGCGCCTGGCCCACCAGCGTATATGGCGGTGGCAACGCCCGCAATGTTGCCCGTGCCGATGGTCGCCGAAAGAGCTGTTGAAAGCGCCTGAAAATGCGTTATGTGCCCCTCGTGCTCAGGACGGTCGAATTTGCCGCTGATCAGGCCTATCGCATGTTTGAAAAGGCGAATTTGCACGAATTTGGTCCTGATGCTCAAGTATATGCCTGTAAGCAGGATGACGATGATCATCGGCAGGCCCCACACAAAATCCGAGAGCCAGTTCACCAAGCTTTTCAACACTTCCATTTCACCACTCCTGTTTTTAGAAAAAGAGCGGCAGGCTGAACCACCACCTGCCGCTCAACCTTCTTAATCCTTAACGCCACGAATTGAGTCTATGATGTAGCCTAAGAAAAGGAAGAAAATCGCCGATGCGACGCTTCCATAAGTCTTATCGATGTGGAACCAGCCAAGCCTGTTGGCTATCACACAGATGAAAATCACTATCGTGCCGCCGATGAACGCCATCTTCACGCCGAGTTTGCTCGTCCACGGCCTCAGATAAATGCCAGCAAGTATGACTATTGCGCCTATCGCACGAATCGCATAAGAGACATAGGCGGAATCGAGAATTGCGCCTTTTATGATGATTGCAAGCGGGATGGTGATGAGGTTTATCCATATCACAAGCTGCCTTGAGGATTTCAACAGCGTTGCGTCATCGGCATCCCGTTTCAGGAGGTTATGGTAGATGTCCCTGATGGTTATCGTAACGACGGCGAAGTTCACCGGGCCAACGGTCGAAAGTATTGCGGCCATGATGCCGGCTATGGCAATTCCGCCTATCACAGGATGGATGAAATTGGTGCTCATCAAGAGCTTCGGCAGCACCTGTTTTGTGTTCTCTATGGTCGAAGGATCGAAGAACCTGCCCGTTCTGGCTATCAAGCCGAGGAAAGCGACCATCACGCCGAACGGTGCAATTATCAAACTTGAAAGGACAGCGGCTTTTTTCGCCACGCTCGGCGTTTTCGCGGCGAAGACAGGCTGAATGCTTGCCTGTCCGGCCATCCCACCGAGTATCCCACCAAGGAGCAGAGAGAAGGCGTAGCTTATGTTCGTGCTGAACGGGTTATAGAAATTGGACGGCGAGCCTGTTGCGATCAGTGCCTGCTGCAACCCGTGAAAGCCTCCGATCCTGTGCATGCCTATGACAAAGGCGAGTCCAAGCCCGAGGAACATGGTCACCACATGTATGACACCGGTAATCGCTATGGCGTGCATTCCCCCCATGTATGTGTAGAAAGTGATTATCACGGAAGCGATTATCACTCCCCAGAACCAGTTTATGTCGAACAGCCTTGAGACCACACCGGCGAAGGTCTGAAGCTGCACATAGGAGAGGGTGATGTAGGCTATCAGAAATGCGATGGCGGAAATCGTGCGCACATCCCGACCGAACAGGTGCTCCAGCATCTCACTTACGGTGTAAACCCCATATTTGCGGTAATGATAGGCCACTGTGAAGCCGATTATGACCATTCCGGTAGCTGTGGCGAGGTTGTAAAGCATCGGCTGAAGCGTCCCGATCTTGAACGCCTTTTCGCTGACGCCGATGGTGCTCATCCCACCGAGCCATTCAGCTGCAACGACAACCGCACATGTGATCACGCCGAGGTTACGACCTGCAATCAGGAAATCTGCGGATGTCCTTGTGGCAAGCTTTTTGGTGAAGACCGATACCAACATGACAAACAGGAAATACGCCGTGACTATTGCTATGTACACGATCATCTCTCATCTCCTGGTTTTGTTGTTCTGATGGGACAAAATCTTACTGGAACTCAGCAGGTTTCTCAAATCTTATCGGCTTATACCCCATGTTATCCGCAACTTACCGTTCATGTATCGGGTTTCCATGTGTATAATCAATGACTATGAAAGCATTAAAGAAACTCGGGTTAACCAGGGACAGTCTTGCGTGGGCGCTATACGATTGGGCCAATTCAGCTTATGCCACGGTAGTCCTTGCCGCAGTGCTGCCGGCTTATTACGCATCTTATGTGGCATCCCCGTTGCCTGCATACCTGAGAACGGCATACTGGGGTTATACCAATTTCATAGCAACGGCCCTGATAGCCATAATCGCCCCGATAATCGGAGGCATTTCCGACAGGTCCGCCAGCAGGAAAAAGTTCTGGATAGGGTTCGCTCTGCTCGGAATACTCGGAACCGGATTGCTCTACTATGTCGATAAAGGCGATTACCTCATGGCATCCGCACTGTTCATTGTCTCAATGCTCGGGTTCGGAGCCGCAAATGTGTTCTACGACAGCTTCCTCATTCAGGTTTCATCGCACAAAACATCCGATTTCGTGTCCAACCTCGGCTACGCTCTGGGCTACATCGGCGGCGGCATATTGCTGGCCATAAACCTCCTGATGATTCAAAAACCGCATCTGTTCGGGCTTGAGAACCCGGTTCAGGCTATAAAGATAGGCTTCGTGCTCGTTGCGTTGTGGTGGCTTGTGTTCTCCATACCGTCGTGGATGCTGATACATGAGGAACGAGAGGAGCACCACATCCCGCTTAAAGAGGCCGCCCTCGATGGAATTGTGCATTTCGTGCGGATATTCAAGGAGATAGTGAAGATTAGGAATGTCCTCATTTTTCTGATCGCATACTGGCTATACAACGATGGCATATCGACAATCATCAAGATGGCTGTGGTTTATGGCAAAGAGATAGGCATCGGGAACGACGCCTTAATTCTGGCAATATTGATGGTTCAGTTCGTGGCGGCTCCGTTTGCCCTGTTGTTCGGCGTCATAACGCGCTTCATCCCGACCAAATTTGCGCTATTTATCACGCTTGCAGTGTATTCAATCATCGCCGTTTTCGGCTATTACATGAAAGATGCGCACGACTTTTTTATTCTTGCCTTTCTGGTGGCGACGGTGCAGGGAGGGGCACAGGCGTTGAGCCGCAGCATGTTTAGCAGGTTGATACCTCCGGAGAAGAGGGCCGAATATTTCGGTTTCTTCTCCATGTCAGGCAAGTTTGCGAGCATATTTGGGCCGCTCCTCATGGGGATAGTGACACAGGAGACGGGCTCCGGCAGGAACGGCATCCTCATTCTGGTCGTGCTGTTCGTGCTTGGAGGGATTGTTCTCGGTTTTGTGAAGGAGAAACCGGCGACATAGGCCGTTGCGGGCGGCTTCGCCGCCCGCAACAATATAATTCACTTCCTCTTTAGAAGCAGCAGTATTCCAGCTCCAGCGATGAATGATGTCACCGCGCCGTAATAGAACGGAGCCGACGGCGCAATCTTATCCCACAGCAGACCAGCAATCACACTGGCAGGCAGCAGAGACAGGCCCATAAGGGTGTGGTAGAGGCCGTAAGCTGTCCCTAACCTCTCAGATGGCACGAAATCGGACACAACGGCCCTGCCAACTCCTTCCGTCATGGCATAGTAGATGCCATAGACGATGAGGATGAGAAATGCATAATCCATATGCTCATGCTTTATTAAGGCGAGCGAGATATAGACAGCAGCGAACACGAGATAGCCAGCGCCTAAGACGAATTTCTTGCCGATTTTGTCGGACAGTGCACCAAGCGGCGTCGCAAGCAAGGCGTAAGACACATTGAAAATGAGGTATAACATGATTGTGCTTGACTCCGAGAAGCCAATATTTCTGAGCCTCAAGATGATGAATGCATCGCTTGAATTCCCTATTGCAAAGATCACAGTGAACACGAGCAGGATGTAGAATTGCGCGGGGAAGCCCCGAAACGACAGCGTCTGACGGGTGCGATGATCCGTCGCCTCCGCCCTGTGCTTTTCCCTGACGAAAAATATCAGAACGAAGATGGCGATGGCGCCGGGGATGGCCGTCAGGTAGAAAATCGTCCGCAGGCCTTCGGGATTGAATTTGAGTATCAGGTATGCGGTCAGTGGGCCGAGTATGGCGCCCAGGGTGTCAAGTGTCCTGTGAAATCCAAACGCCATTCCGGTCGCACCAGATTGAGTTGACTCGGCGATCAGGGCGTCTCTTGGCGATGTGCGGATCCCCTTCCCGACGCGATCGAGGAACCTGCCGATCAGCACATGCCACCATCGGGTAGAAAGTCCCATGAGCGGCTTCACAACATTGGAAACGGTATAACCTGTCAGGATTAGCGCTTTCCTTCTGCGGATCCTGTCGGAGAGGTATCCGGAAAACACCTTCAAAAGACTGGCTGTGGCCTCCGCAAATCCTTCTATGAGCCCGATGGATGTCGCCGTGGCCTTCAGCACGGACGACAGGAAAAGCGGTATTACAGGGTAGATCATCTCAGATGAGATGTCCGTGAAAAATGACACGATGCCGAGCGCAACTACATTCTTGCTTATCTTCGCTTTTTGGCCTTCTCTTGCTTCCAATTCACACCTCCTACCTGTGGCATTATGCTTGCCTTGTTGTTGACAGCGGTCGATTCCGCCGCAAAGCTCCGAGATGTTGAATCGATGATAGCAGACATTGAGGATCCGTTATTTGAAATATTTTTGCTGATGAACTCGATAAATCCGTTGATCTTTTCATCCACAATAGAATCTTTAATGACGGCGGTAATGGCATCCCTCAATTTGGCCAACCTGTTAATAATTATGTGCTTTGCCGTATTAAGTTTGTCACCACCTTTTCCAACTCGTTTTACGCATTTCTGTATGTCATAAGCATAGTCGCTATAATAACCTAACAGAAAGAGATAGTAAGGCAGAGCCAAATCGGATTCTCCGGGTGAAATCTTCTGAGAAATATACCTGCTCGAAAGCTCCGTAACATACCTATGAACCCTTATAGATGTGCAACTGGCGGAATCGCTCATCCTTGCGTTTACCACGGTGCCTTTGAATATCTCCTTTAACCTGTATATGATACTCTTATGGCTCTCGATTGGCCCTCGTTTTCCTTTTAGAATTGTTCTGTCACATAAGATCTTTTGAGAATCTTCCGCATAAGTGCCACTCCAGTGAGTCATCCTCTTTACATAGTAGGACATATAAGAAAGGTTTATGCTTGCCAGAC
>JALVZN010000052.1 GCA_027037615.1 Caldifarciminota bacterium
ATCTTAGACAGCGTCAAAGTCGTTCAGGGTGACCGCATCATGTTCCTGAGGTTCAGCAAGAAAAGGCCTTATCCTGACCACAACATCCTCGCCGTAGAGTTCACCGGCAAGGACTCAAACAGCTGCGTGATAAACGATGAAGGCCAGATCGTGGCCGTCTCAAGGGTCACAAAGAGACTGGCCGTCGGGAAACCGTATTCGCCGCCGCCCAAACCCCGCTTTTCCCTGTTCGACGCCGATGAATCCACATTGAGGAAGCTCATACCGTGGCTCATGGACGAATTCTTGCACCGCTTTGGCGAGCTCGACGGTCAGAAATGGCGCAATTTCCTCATGCAGATAGTGGAATCGCCTGAGCCGACGCTGTATTGCGAAGACAACCAGCCCGTGATGTTCTCACCGACGCCGCTCAACGCATTCGAGCACCTTCAATCGTGCGGTTTTGAGTTGTATTCTCAGGCGGTCGAGGCGTTTTTCTCGGAAAACAGCTTTCGTGAGGCGGAAAGTCGCATCGAACGCACTCGAAAAAGGATCATGGACGAGATCAGGAAGCTGTCGGATTTCGAGAAATACAGACGATGGGGTGAGTATATCATCGCTCACATCAACGAGATACCGCCGAACGCACGGGAGCTCGAGATAGATGGCGAGAGGGTCAGGCTGGATGTGGCCGACACGGTGGCTGAGGCCGCCGAGCACTACTTTTCCGTCTATCGCAAGCAGAAGCGCGGGCTTGAGAAGCTCATGCAGAGGCTCAAAGAGCTGTCGTCCAGCGACGGAACGGAACGCTCCCGTCAGAAAAGAAGCGGCAGGCAAAACCAGAATCCCGCCCGTCCATACCGGGTGTTCTACTCCCCGTCAGGGTTCAGGGTTTTGGTGGGGAAGTCGGCGGCAGGCAACGAGTTGATAACCTTCGGCCTTGCAGCTGACCACGACCTGTTCTTCCACGCACGCGGTGTGCCAGGCGCCCATGTCATCCTGAAAAGGGATGCGCCTTCAATCGATGTCCCTCAAGAGGATATCGAGTTCGCAGCGAGACTTGCGTTGAAGCACAGCAGAGCAGCGAAAGACGGCAAGGGCGATGTCACCTACACCGAAAGGCGGTTCGTCAAAAAACCGACAGGTTCACCTGCCGGGCTCGTCATCTTAGAGCGGGAGAGTGTCATAAATGTGCGTCTGGATTGACACCGCCGAGATACTCCTCTGCCCCGATTGACACGCTTCAAAAATGGACAAAAAACTCAGTCCTGCCATTAAAATAGAGACCTGAAACCTTAAAGATGGAGGATGGATATGCCGAAAACAGCGTTCATGTTTCCCGGTCAGGGCTCCCAGAAGGTGGGAATGGGCAAAGAGGCTTACAACTCGAGCCGAAATGCGCGTGCTCTCTTTGAGCGTGCATCCGAAATATTGGGGTTTGATGTGGCTAAGCTGTGTTTTGAAGGGCCTGAGGAGCAGTTAAACGATACAAGGTTCACTCAGCCGACGCTGTTCGTAACGGAGATGGCCATCGTGGAGGCCGTGAAAGAAAGGGGCGAACTCGACACGCCCGACATGGTTTTCGGTCACAGTCTCGGCGAATTCATGGCACTTGCTTTCGCCGAGGTTTTCACATTTGAGGATGGACTCCTTCTGGTGAAGGAGCGCGGTCGGCTGATGGCAGAGGCCGGCGAGAAACATCCGGGCAAGCTGGCAGCGATAATCGGGCTGCCACTCGACCGCATCAAGGAGATAGTCAACTCGGTGGACGGCGTCGTCGTTGCGGCAAACATCAACTCGCCAATTCAGACTGTCATCTCCGGCGAGGCGGAAGCTGTCGAGAAAGCTGCGAAAATGGCAAAGGAGAGCGGGGCAAAACGAGCCATCGTCCTCAAGGTCTCGGTGGCATCCCATTCCCCTCTGATGTCCGAAGCCGCCGAGAAGTTTAGGAACCTCCTCGAAGATGTCGAATTCCATGCCCCGAAGGTCACCGTCATCCAGAATGCCGTTGCAAAACCTGTATCCGATCCGCAGGAGATCAAGGAAAACCTTGCCAGACAGCTCGTTTCATCGGTTCTGTGGGTTGATACCCTCCGATACGCATTCGACAATGGCGTTCGGCGTTTCATCGAGATAGGCCCGGGCAAAGTCCTGACCGGACTTGCAAAACAGACACTCAAAGACATCGAACTTATCAACATAACGGGGTGAAAACCAATGGGTTACACAGTAGTCATAGGGCTCCAATGGGGCGACGAGGGCAAAGGGCGCATCGTGGATTATCTGGCTGAGTCGCATTCCGTCGTCGCACGATTTCAGGGCGGCGCAAACGCCGGCCACACCGTGTCGGTTAACGGAGAAGATCACATATTCCATCTCATACCGTCCGGGATGCTCCGCAAGGATGTGATAGGCCTTATCGGAGCAGGCACAGTCTTAGATCTGGAAGTCCTCGTGGACGAAATCGAAAGGATTGAAAAACTTACAGGCATTCCGACGGAAGGACGCCTCTTTGTCGATGGAAGGGCGTCGGTGGTGATGCCCTACCACAAATCGGAAGACCAGTGGGAAGAAGTCTATCGCGGCGGAATTGGCACGACGAAGCGCGGGATTGGGCCGGCATACCGAGACAGGTATGCGCGCATCGGGCTCATAGTCGCTGACCTGTTCGCAAAAGACCTGAAATCTAAGGTCGAGCGGGCGCTTGACTTCAACAACCAGATACTCGGAAGCCGTTACGGAAAACCGCCCTTCTCCGTCGGCAAAATGATGGACTATCTCGCCGCACTGCGCGATCGAATCCGCCCGTTTGTGGCAGATGTGCCCGCAAAATTGAAACAGTTTGAGGACGAAGGCCACGAAATCCTGTTAGAGGGCGCTCAGGGCACCTATCTCGACATATTTTTCGGCACCTATCCTTTTGTCACATCGTCACATACGGTGTCAGGCGGGGCAAGCGTGGGGCTCGGAATTGGCCCGAACAAAATCCAGCGCATCATCGGGGTTACAAAGGCATACACGACCCGCGTCGGAAAAGGGCCGTTCCCGACCGAACTGAACGATGAGATGGGTGAGCTAATCCGCTCAAACGGCAACGAATTCGGCGCCACAACGGGCAGGCCGCGCCGCTGTGGCTGGCTCGACCTCGTCGCACTCCGATACTCCGTGCTGCTCAACGGAGTTACCGAGCTGGCGATCACAAAAATCGATGTGCTGTCAGGTATTGAGGAGATCAAGGCCGCAGTCGAGTATGAGATGAACGGCGAAAGGGTCAAATATCCGCCGATCACGGTCGATGACTGGGCAAGGGTTAAGCCGATTTACAAGTCATTCAAAGGATGGGAAAAGTTCTGGGGCACCATGCTACCGGTTGAGGCGGAAGAATTTGTGAGGTTCATTGAAGGCGAGCTCGGCGTCAAAGCGACGCTCGTTTCAACGGGCAAAGAAAGAAACAGCATGGCCAAAAGATGGTGAGCGACATGGAGATCGACGAAATAAAACTGGAGATCATCAAATACGGCCGTCTCCTTTACGAAAAGGATTACATCACGGCCACCGATGGCAACCTCAGCGTCAGATTGGAGGACGGCAACATCCTGATCACCCCGACAGGGTTCCGCAAGGCCGAGCTGACGCCCGAGGACCTGATCGTTGTGGACACGGAAGGCAACATCGTCGATGGTTCGCGAAAGCCCTCAATGGAGATGTGGATGCACCTGTGGAGCTACGAGAGCAGGTCGGACATAAGCGCCATCATCCATGCACATCCGCCGTTCCTGACGGCCTACTCATTTCAGATGCCGCGCGAATACGAGCCACAGCT
>JALVZN010000053.1 GCA_027037615.1 Caldifarciminota bacterium
GTGAACGAATCGCCGATCGGCACTGAGAAGACGAGCGTCAAACTCGAATCGCTGAGCTGGAAGGTGTCACGGACGGGGAACGCCGGCCTGATGTAATCGTCCAACTTAGATGCGAACATGTATCCATCTTCGGGCACAAGTTCAGCATGGTATTTTTTGATGTAAAAGCTGCGTATGGTGCCATGTCCATCCAATTTTATCTTGAAAAGCGGGCCATTGAGATACATCGACACGGTATCGAGGGGCACAGGCGCCTTTTTCGCCTGCACGGTCGTGTCCTCAACGGTGTCGGGAGCCACAATCGACAGGCTTCCAGCCGTGTCAACGGTGGATACACTGGTCGAGCCGGCAGCAAGGCTGTCGGCGATGGCCATGCGTTTCTCCTGCTGAGGTTTGAGATAGACGATCTGCCAGATAATCAAAAATGCCAGAAATAGCACCGTAGCTAATATAACTCTCCTTGTCGTATCCATTTTCCCCTCGCTTTGAGCTAAATTTGCGTCACAGGTAAGTTGAGTGCTTAGAGGATAAAGCATAATTGCGTTTACCTTAAGGCCTGAACACACATCGCAGATGAGATGGGCGATCCCATGAATTGGGGCGCTTGAGAAATCTGGTTTAAAATGAACGGCATGAAGAAAATCATATTTCTGCTAATTCTGGCGTCATGTGCGGGTTCGCTGACGGCCAAAAGGCTGACTTTTGCCGTCTTTGGCGATAACAGAGGGGACAATCCCCCGGAACAGCCCCCCGTATTCTCGCAGATGCTCAAGGAGATGAACCTGTTCATGCCTGCGTTCGGCTTTAACACAGGTGACATGATACTTGGTTACACGAGCGATAGCGCCCTCATCGAGCGGGAATGGGATGTCTATGACTCTGTCACTTCCGTTTTTAAAAGCCACATATTCCATGTTCCCGGCAATCATGACATCTGGGATTCTGTCTCATACAGGATTTACAGGCGCAGGTTTGGGCCGACCTATTTCGCTTTTGACACGCTCGGTTCCCTTTTCATCGTGCTGAACTCGGACGAGCCGGGCTATCGGGAGACGATCTCGCCGCCTCAGCTCAAGTGGTTCAAAAAGTTGTTAGCCCGTTCGCGCGGGAAATACGACCACATCTTCGTGTTCATCCACAGACCGCTTTTCTGGGAAACGGCAACCGCAAGGTGGTGGATGGATGAAATCCATCCCATGCTGGTGAAAGCGGGCGTCGATGCAGTTTTCGCCGGGCACTGGCATGTCTATGAGGCGGACACGGTCGATGGGATCTGGTATGTCGTCTCAGGCGGCGCAGGCGCTCATATCGGTCGCTATCCAGAGGCCGGGTATTTCTACCACTACCTGATAGTTACGGTCGATGGCGATTCGTTTTCGTGGGCAGTTATCAAGCCGGGAAGCGTCCATCCGCCCGATGTCGTGACCTACCAGCAGGCTCATGATCACTGGTTCGCAAGGAGTTTCATGGTCTCAAATCCGTGGTTTTTCAGCGACAGGGACAGCGGAAGGTTCTGCATAAAAGTCAGGAACCTGCTCCAGGGCGAAAGGGGATTCCACTTCAGATGGGACGAAAACGGCTGGAAGATACAGCCCGAAACCGTGTCGGTGAGTCTGCCATCGGATTCGCAGACGACCTTGTGTTTCGACTACATCCGCGGCAGGAAGAGGCCTGTGCTCACTTATTCCCTGAACTTCTACGACACAATGACGACCACGATCTACAAAAACATGGACTTTGCGTGGGAAAAAGTCGTGTTTCGCCAACCGGCCATGAGCACCATCTCGGTCAATGCGGATTGGTGTCGCAATATTCACGGACACAACGATTTTTCCGGTAAAATCGGCATTCAGTGGGAGAACAACGGCCTCCATTTCGTAGCCGACATCATGGACGACAGCAACTATGTGCTCAGGGATTCGATGAAAAGGACGCTTGGTGACGCCATGGTGATAGCCTTCGACACGGATGATCCGTTCGATAGGTATGACAGCAGCGGAATTTACACGAGCTTTATCTTCGTGCCTGATCCCGATTCGCCTCTTGTCGAACGGCGATATGCGATCCCTTCGGACGGGCTGTGGCCGGTCGATTCCGTGCGGTTCTCCGTAACAAGGACCGATACATCGACGACTTACGACATATTTCTGCCGTGGCAAACATTTAGCGCCACACGGGTTGACTCCATCTTCACCCGAATATTGCTTTTTGAGAACGACGGCAAGCGCCGCAAATGTGTCATCAAGCTAAATCGGGGCTATGGGATGCTGAGGTTTGCGCCGGGGAAATATTGATTTGGTGAGCGGGCGGCTTCGCCGCCCGCTCGATCTCACACTTCAATTACGCTCCGAACTTGGTAAATCTCTGAGCGTTTGCAAGCACGAGTTTCATCAGGTTCTTGGCGAAAAATATCCCCAGATAGCCCCTTGAGCAGGCCTTTTCCGTGAAGACATCCACATCGTCCAGCCCCGAAAACCGCGAGTAGAGGATGGTCGGATTTGGATGCCACGAGTGTCCACCTATGAGCGAAGGCGTTGAGTGGTCGCCTGTTATGATGAGCACATCCGGTTTGAGTGACAGGATCGTCGGCACAAACTTGTCGAAATACTCAATTCGGTCAACTTTTTTCTTGAAATCGCCGTCCTCACCGGCCTTGTCGGTGTCCTTGAAGTGGAGATAGAAGAATTCGTAGTCGTTCCAGAGGTTTTCAAGGGCTTTGATCTCGTCCTCAAAGGTCTCGCCGACATCCGGGGTATCCATTCCCACGAGGCGTGTCAGGCCTTTATACATCGGATATGCGGCAATGGCCACCGATTTCAGCTGGAATTTTTCGGGGAATGGCGTTATGTCAGGCACTTTTGCGAAGCCGCGGAGCAGGATGCCGTTGGCCTTCGGCTCGTCGCTGATGACCTCCAGCGCCTGCCTGACAAATTCGTTGACGATGCGTGCGAGCTTCTTTGCTCCCTCGGTGTCGGCCGTCGGATGAGCCTGAAGCGGCGGCACGCCGACCTTCTCCGGATCGGTGTCAGAGACTTTGTCGTCGAGCCCCGGCCCCCTGAAGATCACCACAAATCGGTGTTCCTTTCCGGGCCTCAGGATGACCTCGACATCCTCGATTTTCTTGATCTTTTCCGCAAGTTTGCTGACGATCTTGCTGGATTCGGCTGTCGGGATGCGGCCTGCGCGCCTGTCAACCACCACGCCGTCCTTCAAAGTTGCGAAATTGCCGCGTGCTGCGACATCGTTTTTGCCCATGTGGAACCCAATTCCGAGCGCTTCTAACACGCCGCGCCCGATGATGTGCTCCAGCGGGTCGTAACCGAAAAGCGCCAGGTGGGCCGGCCCGCTGCCGGGCGTCACGCCGTAGTCCACGGGTATCGTCATGCCGGTGGCTGACCTTCGAGCGAGGTCGTCAAGGTTGGGTTTGTGCGCCACTTCAAGCTCGCTCTTCATGCCGTGCTCAGGATGGGGAAGTCCTCCAAGCCCATCAAGCACAACGAGAAGGATCTTCGTGTCGTTCTTTCGCAGGATGTCCTTCAGAATGTCCATCTCATACCTCCGTTTTCCGAAAAATTATAATGCTGAACTCACAGGCTGAGCTCTTTTTGAACCAGATAGACGAATATCGGGATGCCGAACAGGCTGGTCAGTATGCCGAGAGGAAGCTCGAAACTGAACGCAGTCCTCGCAATGGCGTCCGTGATGATCGCAATGGACGCACCGAGCAGAGCAGAGGAGGGGAGCAGTTTTTTGTGCAGGCCAGTCCCGATGATGCGCCTCGTCATGTGCGGCACCACCA
>JALVZN010000054.1 GCA_027037615.1 Caldifarciminota bacterium
TCAAGGCCGATACGATGAGGCGAAAGGGTATTACGAGAAGTCATTGAGTATTGAGGAAGAGCTTGAGGACAGGGCTGGCGTGGCTTTGACGCTGACCAGCCTCGGCAACCTTGCCCGTGTTCAAGGCCGATACGAAGAGGCGAAAGAGTATTACGAGAAGTCTTTGAGAATCAGTGAGGAGCTTGGCGACAGGGCTGGCGTGGCTTCGACGCTGGGCAACCTCGGCATCCTTGCGATGTATCAAGGCCGATACGATGAGGCGAAAAGATATTACGAGGATGCGTTGAAGGTCTTCAACGAACTCGGTCAGAAGGCCAAGATGGCAATAGCTCTCAACAACCTTGGCATCCTTGCCCGTGTTCAAGGCCGATATGATGAGGCGAAAGACTATTTCAAGAAGTCTTTGAGAATCAGTGAGGAGCTTGGCGACAGGGCTGGCGTGGCTTCGACGCTGACCGGCCTCGGCAACCTTGCCTTTGTTCAAGGCCGATACGATGAGGCTAAGGGGTATTACAAGCTTGCGTTGAAGGTTTTCGAGGAACTCGGTCAAAAGGCCGAAGTGACAGCGATATTGAACAATCTCGGCGAAATTGCTCTTGTTCAAGGCCGATACGATGAGGCTAAGGAGTATTTCGAGAAGTCTTTGAGAATCAGTGAGGAGCTTGGCGACAGGGCTGGCGTGGCTTTGACGCTGAACAACCTCGGCAATCTTGCCATGGATCAAGGCCGATACGATGAGGCGAAAGGGTATTACGAGGATGCGTTGAAGGTTTTCGAGGAACTCGGTCAAAAGGCTGAGATGGCAGCAGCGCTGAACGGCTTCGGCAACCTTGCCATGTATCAAGGCCGATACGATGAGGCGAAAGGGTATTACGAGAAGTCTTTGAGTATCAGGAAGGAGCTTGGCGACAGGGCTGGCGTGGCTTCGACGCTGACCAACCTCGGCAATCTTGTCTATGTTCAAGGCCGATACGATGAGGCAAAGGACTATTTCGGGCGTGCGTTGAAGGTTTTCGAGGAACTCGGTCAAAGGGCTGAGATGGCGGCAACACTGGGCAACCTTGGCAACCTTGCCCGTGTTCGAGGCCGATACGGTGAGGCGAGGGAGTATTTCGAGAAGTCATTGAGAATCAGTGAGGAGCTCGGCAACAGGGCTGGCATGGCTTCGACGCTGACCAACCTTTGCGCTCTTGCCGACGATCTGAACAAACCGGAACTTGCTTTCAAGTTCACCGCCATTGCGCTGTCCCTGTTTAAATCTATGAAACATGCAGATGCTCAAAAAGCCGGTCGAAATCTCGTCCGTTTTGCCCAAAAGCTCGGTTACGATGAGAAGAAGCTCAACGCCGAACTGAACAAAATCGTTCAGGAGTTCAATCAGCGTGGGTTTGAGCTGGTCGATGAACTTCTGAGGGAGCTTGATGAGGCCATCGATGCACGGAAAGGATGATTGACACGGTTTCTCTGAAGACTTTAAGATTACACCTGTTATGGCTCATGTGGATAGCGAATTTAGCGAGGAGATGAACAGAACCTGTGAGGAGCGCGCGTGTTTGAGCGACCGCG
This sequence comes from Caldifarciminota bacterium, assembly GCA_027037615.1. Classification (GTDB taxonomy): domain Bacteria; phylum Hydrothermota; class Hydrothermia; order B15-G9; family B15-G9; genus WGAI01. The sequence continues at coordinate 1,567 of JALVZN010000054.1, forward strand.
AGGTTGAGATCGTTAAATCCCTGATAGATGAAGTAAAACAGAGCGGCGGCGTCAAGATCGCCCCCATCTTCCCCGATGAGCGTTCGCTTCCCGCCGAAGTCGGCCTGACGGTGGTGGCTCCGGATTGGGCTGGCCTCGTCGAGGCGGTCGCCGGACTGATCCACTCCAAAGGCTACAACATCATGTATCTCAACGCATTCGTGAAGGAACAGCACTACGGCGTCGTGCACCTCAGGATCAGGGCCGAGTCGCCCGAAAAGCTTAAGACCATCAAGAAGGACATCGAGGATGTGATGTTTGCCCTTGAGCGCGTGGCGTCGGGCAGCAGCTCGGTCAAACGCGTCCTCCAGATAGGCTTCTTCAGGATGACATCCATGCTCCAGATCAGCGAGGCACTCAAGAAAATCGTCGAGTCCAGAGAGGATTATGTCGAGATCACGAAGCCGGGCGGCGAGCTGGAAAAATTCATCCTGTCGAGGACTGACGCCTACATACGCGACCGAAAGCCCGAAGACCTCGCCATGCAGGTTTATCAGAATTTCAGGTTTATCCGCAAGTTGCGCAGTCAGGGACATGGGCTCGAGGTCGATATACGGAACGAGAAGACGGCTCAGGGCGAGCAGACATGCATCACGGTCGCCGGATTTGAGAGGAACATCTCGATGGACGATGTGCTTGACGAGATACGCGAGTATATCCCGATGTTTAAGATCAAGTATGACAAGCAGTTTGTCACAGCCGATGGTATCATCGTCATTCGGGTCGAGATAACCGACAGGAACGACAACCCGCTCGGACAGGACGAGATAGAACTCCTGAAAAACCGCCTGAGGGACTGGCTCTCGAAGAGGAGACGGCAGAGGTTCGTCATTTCCAACCTCATCGAACTTGTCGGCCGCGTGCTGGTGCCGACCCTGCTCGAAGCAACCAAAAGGTCAGGAATGGCTCAGTTCTACATGCTGCCCGAAGACATCGCCAAGGATTACGCTGACTTCATGATCGTCCTTGTCGCACCGGTCAAGGACATCGCCGAGGCGCGCACCATGCACCAGAAACTGATTGAGAAAATCAACACCATCAATGGAATTAGTTTGCGATCCAGCAAGGCACCAAAATTGAGCAAAGGCTCTGCCATTATGCTTTACTGGATCAGGGCGTTGGCGGCCGAGTTCAAGAGCGAAGAGGAGATTTACATCAGGGTTAAGGAGGCCGTGAGCGAGATCATCGGTGAATTCCACGATTTTGATGAGGGCATGCGGAAGATGGAACGGAAGAAACTGGATGAGGTCGTCTCAGAACTGCAACAGCGGCGGGTTGACATGGCATTTGTCCGCGAATTCTTCTACAGCATGAACGGATTTGAACGGATTTCCAGACCAGCGCGGGATATTGCGAGGATGATCTATTTCGGGTATAAATTGCTACGCGATTTCTTCAGAGAAAGCATTGCGTTTCAGGTTGTTAGGCCTCAAAACGGTGGCTCCACGATAATGGCTGGCATCGCTCTGCCGGTCGGGGACAAAAGGGCCGAAAAGTTCATGGAATTGATGGGTCAGGAGAGCAAATCGCTGGTCAGGATAGACGATTTCGGTTCGACGCTCATCGTCGCGGAGTTTAAGGCGGATAAGTCAAAACCTGACCAGAAGGCGGAGATCGAGGAGAAGATCAAAGAGATTTTGCAGCTTGATGTTGCGGAAGGACATGGCTCCAATTCTGATGGTCGTATGCCTGATGCCGATGAGCATTTGCCAGAGTCGGATGAGCATGCGCTTGAACCTGAGCAGCATGCGTCCGATGTCATTGGACAGGCCGCCGACCCTGAGGATCAAGTTTCTGATGATGAGGGGCATTCGCCCGATTCTGACTGTTTGTTGTGAACTAATTTGAATTATGGCCAAAAAGGAGGTATCAAAATGAAAATAACGCTGTCCGTTATCAAGGCTGACATCGGTGGATATGTGGGCCACTCCAGCGTTCACCCCCGTTTGATCGAAACTGCCGAAAGGATGCTCTCTCAGGCGCAGGAGAAAGGCGAGATAATCGACTTTTTTGTCACCCGTGTCGGAGATGACCTTCAGCTGATCCTCACGCACACCAATGGGCTGGAAAGCGAGGGGATACACAAACTCGCATGGGATGTCTTCGAGGCCGCCACTGAAGTGGCGAAAGAGCTGAAGCTCTACGGCGCAGGTCAGGATCTGCTT
>JALVZN010000055.1 GCA_027037615.1 Caldifarciminota bacterium
TCAATGGGTTGACGACGGATCGCCTTCACGAGGGGCAGGTGCTTCTGATTCCAACCGAAAAGGGGGTGGCAGTCCAATGAAAGTGCTTGGTATGATGTCAGGCACATCGGTCGATTCGGTTGATGGTGCTATCGTGGAGATTGAAGGGGATGGCTACGATCTGGATGTAAAACTTCTGTTTTTCGGAAGTTATCCTTTTCCTGAGGCGCTCAGGAGCAAGGTAAACTCAGCGATGTCGCCGAGTTCCTCGGATGTCAGGATGATCTGTGAATTGAATTTCGAGCTGGGAAAATTTTACGCGGAAGCTGCCCGTAAGTTTGCTGAGGATAGCGGACTGGAGCCTCAACTGATTGCCAATCACGGTCAGACGGTCTATCACATTCCCATGAGGGCACATCGGCATGGTTTTATTCCATCGACTTTGCAGCTTGGAGAACCTTCTTTCATGGCGCTTGAGCTCGGTGTCCCTGTCATTTCGGACTTCAGGCCAGCCGACATTGCGGCCGGCGGAGAGGGAGCGCCTCTTGTCCCGATGGCCGATTACATACTGTTTCGCAGCGAGACGCATTCCAGAGCAATTCACAACATAGGCGGAATCTCGAACCTGACATTTATACCGGCAAACGCATCTGTTGAGGACATTGTGGCCTTTGACACCGGTCCGGGCAACACGCTGATTGACAATGCGATGATGCGTCTGTTTGGCAGAGAATACGATGTGGACGGCATGATAGCCGCGAAGGGGAAAGTCAACAGGGACATACTTAACATGTTGATGCACAACGATTATTTTGACATGAGGCCTCCGAAATCGACCGGCAGGGAGGAGTTCAACCTGGGCAATCTACCGCCTGAGATCTGGAAATTGAGGCCTGAAGATATCATCGCCACCCTGACGGCATTCACCGCAGAGTCCATCGCGGATGCCTATCAGAAGTTCGTTGTCCCTCTTGGGCTTGACGAGATTTATGTCGGAGGCGGAGGCGCAGAAAACCCGGTTTTGATGCAGATGCTGCGCGACAGGCTTTTCCCCATACCCATTTATCCGCTTTCGATGTTGGGGATTGAGCCGAAGGCAAGGGAGGCTGTCGCGTTTGCAATTCTCGGTTATCTGACTTTTAACGGCATGGCTGGCAATGTGCCTTCTGCGACAGGCGCTTCCAGACCTGTCGCGCTCGGCAAAATTTCATACCCGGCAGGCGGCTTTAAGCTCACACCGAAGGCGTAAGCCCTTTGAAACTTTGGAAGATGCGGCCGTTTGAAAGTCGGTGAGGCATCAAAAAGACCGCACGCATCCCTCAACCGCGAATTTTTCACCCCATCTGACGGTGGGGGAGACGGCCTATACTGTAAGTTTTCCCGCATACTTCATGGCTTATACAAATTCATACAAATAACTTTAAAATTTTATTCGGTTGAACTGGATTGTGGGATTAAATTTGAACGATAGGAGGTGCATTATGGTAACGAAAAGATATCTGGTTGCGCTGTCTGTTCTGTTTTTTGTAGGACTTACAAATGCCGACGAGATGATCAACATGACCACAGGAGAGGTCTGGAATACCGTGTGGAACAGGGGACATCTTGGAGGAGAATTTGGAGCTGGTTATTATGGCTACGATTGGCCAGGCGATTCCGTTACCCACAACTATTACCTGTGGAATTCCTATTTCCATATAGGTGTTAAGATAAACGACACAGCTTATGTTACTTCTTCTGAGTATCCTGTAGGTGAATGGTCTCCTATCGACACGGTAAGATGTGGGCCTGGCGTCTCGGACTGGGATGTAGTGATGGCATGGCAGGATTTTGCCTCACAAAACCCAAGAAATGCCTATGGGCGACATCTAGGAATAAAAGTGATTGCAAGGTTTTATTCATGGTCATCGGAGCCATGGAATGATATTATAGCCTACGAATTTGGAATAATTTACGATACTTCAGAGTGCGACATCCCCGGCCACACGGAATATCTTGACAGTTTATATCTCGGTCTGGAGTTCGACTGTGATGTTTCGGGGATTGACACAACGGCCCCACACTTGGACGACCTTGTGAGTTTTGATGGTTGGGTAAATGGCGAGTGGCCGGATCACCCATTTGACTCCATAACGGTTTTGAGTGATAGTTTCATCAGTGCTCCTGACGGGTATCCCGACCAGTACACTGTTTATGGTGATGATCCCTACGAGCATACGCTTCATGGTGACACACTTTTAATACCGAGAAATACATCCTTTATGTATGATGGGGATGATCCTTCAACTCCAGAAAATGATACAGGAGAAGGTGGAGCATCAGCGGGATATGTAGGTTTAAGATTGATTTATGCTCCACCTGCTCCGTCCGATTCCGTATGGATAGATGCTTACGGAGACACAGCCAGAATACCCCGCGTGTCCACACATCAATGGTGGGATTGGGAAAGAGGCCCGGTCACTGATGAGGATTATTATGGTTTTATGACAGGTGATAGTGCTTATACTAATGGGTACGACTTCGCCCCACCCCCGACAGAAGTTTTCGATTACAGATTTTTACAATCGTCTGGCCCTCACAGGTTGCATCATGGTGACACACTCTGGTTTGTTTTCGTTGGAGGGCTTGGTCAGGGGCTTAATGGTGGATTTGATGACTATTTCCACAGAGGATGGATAAGAGGATTAAGGCAAACAATGGACTATGCCCTTGCAGGATATTACTCGGGGAGTGTGCATTCTGACCCTGCTCACCCATCAAGCCCGGTAGAAGACACTCACTGGCATGGGCTCAGAAACATAGAAGAGGAAAACATCGAGAATCCATCGAGTTGGGCCGTTGCCACAATTCAGCACTATCCGTTTGTTTCTTTACAGCTCAGGGACGCATCTAACGGCATCCTTGAGATATTTGATATAGCGGGCAGGAAAATAAAAACTGTCAAATTTGGCGAGCTAAACTCTTCTGTCTCTGAAGTCAAGATCCCTTTATATGGGACTCATGCTGGTATTTATTTTCTCAAGTTCAAAAAAGGCAATATGGTATCGGTGAAAAAAGTGCTGCTCGTGAAATAAGTTGCAAAAAAGAAATTCGGACTGAAGGTGCTATATAAAGGTTGTTTTAACGAAAAATCTATAAATCCATTGACATCCACCTAAATCTAATACGGATTAGTCTAATCATGATTAGGTTTATCGACCGAAAAAAGGATCTTGAAGTCCTTGAAAGTGAATGGGAAAAGAGCCGTAACTTATGTCATTGTGGTTAAATAGATTTTAGATGATCCGCAACCGTCCCCAAACGAGCTCTACTACGACCTTGACCACATCCTCTCAACGACGCTGTGAGGGGGCTATCTTCGGGCTGTTTGGTCATGGACGACGGACACGCAAAACAGGTGCGGCAAATTCTGGCTGGACAGTGCTATCCACGCAAGGGAATTGCGAAAACGGCCGTCTGTGGAAGCATTTGATGAGACAAAATCTTCGCAATGCGGCGCAGTAAAGCCCAAATCGAACTTCAGCCCATTCCAATTCTGAAATCGTCCAGATTGAGATATAATTACAGCCTAACAGGAGGGAAAAATGAAGAAGGCAATGTTTGTCATGTTGATTTTTCTGGCAGGAGAGGCTTACGGGGCGAAACCCCGACTTTATTCGGGGTTAAATCTTGGATTTAACGGCGGCGCAGGATTTAATTTCTACACCGAGCTTGACAATGTGGCAGAGGATTTCCCGTTCTCCATGCGAGTGGCGGTTGGGGTGTTCTTCCGCGAT
>JALVZN010000056.1 GCA_027037615.1 Caldifarciminota bacterium
GAAAAGATGGCGACCAATGTGACCGCCATCCCCGAAACCGCCATCCTCTCAAGGATCACAGTGATCTTGCCGAGGGAATAGCCGATAAAAAGCAACAGCAAAATCATCGTGGCATACCTGAACCTGTGTCTGGACGACTTTCCGCGAAACTGCTTTTTAAATTGCACTTTCAGAAAGACTTTGAGTATGTTTCTGTCCATCTTCACGCTCCTTTGATCAACTGCATCGCCTCATCGTAGGACATCATAACCCGTCTCGGGCGAGAGCCTTCCTGAGGCGTGACGATGCCCAGCTCCTCCATCTGGTCGATAATTCGGGCGGCTCGTGCAAATCCGACCCTGAGCTTCCTCTGAAGCATCGTGGCCGACACCTCACCGCGCGCGGTTGCGAGTTTTATCGCCTCCTTGATGAGCGGGTCAAGTCCTTCGATTATCGGAGCCTCGCGCTCCATCTGCTCGGCAGTCTCTTTCATTTCGGGGATTGGGATGTAATAGGACGACCTTATCTTTTTGAGCCCTATCTCAGCCTTATCGGGTGGCACACCTGTGATGTTCGAGAACATCGAGAGTGCGATCTGGAACCGTTCCTCGCTCCCCGGCTCATCATCGCGCGTCAATGCGGAGATCAATCCGTTGTCAATCAATGAGTTGACGAATTTCGACAGATTGTGAGCGCCCTCGAACTCACGGCGCAGCCTGTTGGCCAGGTAAAGCCTTGTGTATGTGTGGGCTATCTGCCTTGTCTCCTCCTCGGACACGAACGGCCCGTGCAGCCTTATGGGTTCGGAGCTGCCCGGCGGTATGAACAGCATGTCGCCGAGCCCCAGAAGCTTCTCTGCGCCAATCTCGTCCAATATCGTCCTCGAATCCACCTTCGATGGCACCTTGAACGCCACTCTGACAGGGAAATTCGCCTTTATGATGCCCGTGATGACATCTACTGACGGGCGCTGCGTGGCGACTATGAGGTGGATGCCGACCGCTCGCGCCATCTGAGCGAGTCTGGCGAGCGGCTCCTCGACCTCTTTGCCGATCGTCAGGATGAGGTCGGCGAACTCGTCGATTATGATCACGATGTAAGGCAACGGCCTGTCGCCTCGCGCCGCGGCTGACCGGTTGTGGCTTTCGATATCCCGAACTCCATCTCTTGCAAAGTGCTTGTAACGCAGATCCATCCACATGACGGCCTGCTTCAGGATTGAGCCTGCGAACTTGCGGTCTTTAACCACAGGCAACAGGAGATGGGGCACGCCCTCGTAATAGGACAGCTCAATCCTCTTGGGATCGATCAGCAGCATCCTGAGCTCAGACGGCCTCGCTCTGAAAAGGAAGCTTGAGATTATCGTGTTTATGCTCACCGACTTACCTGAGCCGGTAGCTCCGGCGATCAGGAGGTGCGGCATCCGCGCGAGGTTCGTGTAGAACGGCTTGCCGCCGGTATCAACTCCGAGTGCGAAAACGAGCTTGTGCTTCTTCTCCTTAAATTCTTTCTTTTCAAGGAGTTCTCTCAGGTAAACGATGCTGCGCTTCCTGTTCGGCACCTCAATGCCGATGAGCCCTTTGTTTGCCAGTGGCGCCACAATGCGGATTTGATGCGTCTTCATGCGGAGGGCGAGGTCGTCCGCAAGGTTGGTGATCTTCGAGAGTTTGATGCCGGGCGCCAGCTCATATTCGTAACGGGTAACGACCGGGCCGGGATGATACCCGACTACCCTGCCCCTGACACCGAATTCCTCAAGTTTTTCCTCGATCAGGCGCGCATTCTGCCTCAACTCCTTCTCATCCATGCGGTAAGAGCCATCGCCACGGTTCAGAAGCGTGAGGAGGCGGTCGAACGGCACATTGATTTCATCAAGGATCGACGCCTGAGCCTCAATTGGCCCGAGATTTGAGGCCGAACCGCCGGTTTCGACAGGCTTATGCCCGCCCGCATCGGCCTTGTCTGGCGTCGAGATGATCTTTTTGACGCCGTCCTCACCGTAAATGATTATCTCCGTTTGAGATGATGGCGGTCTTGTCGATGTTTCGGATGCGCTCTCACGACCTTGATTTTCGCCATCCGCAGCCGATGGCTTTTCCTCCGAAGCGGGCTCCCCCGTCCTCGTCGGCTTTGGGATGGAGGACACGAGTTCCCCAAAAAGCTTTGCCATTGAACCAAATGCGGACGATAAATTTAGACGCCATTTCGGCAGCTTCGACGGCATCTTAACGCTGAACCCGATCCTGAGGACGATCAGCGTCAGGATTGAGGCTATCATGAAAACGCCTGCGCGGCTCAGCGTCGGGAAAAGTTGCACCACGAACTTCGCATAGCTCCACGGCGATGCAGGTTCCGCTGGCACCGACACCGACCACCATATCGTTGTGAGCAAAAAGGCAAGTATGTTGAGCCACAGAAAGTTTGAGACTTTACGGGAGGTCAGTTTGCCGAATAGCCCAAGTAGGCTGAGCCATGCAAATGACACGGCAGAGACCACCGCGGTAAGCCATCCATAGTGATAGACCATCAAGGACGACAACAACTTGCCCATATGGCCGCCGAGATTTGAGCCGGGAAGCTGGCCCAACATGCCTAACAACGCCATGATTGCGGCGATCTCAATGGTGAGATAGGCAAGGAGCGACGCCCAATCGGTTTTCTGAAGCTTCGACTTCCTTCTGCGCCTCTTTTTAGGGATGCTGAGCGCAAAAAATCCGAAAAATGCGAGATTTATAATCAGTGGCAAAAGTCCTTTCAGCATAACATCTTTATTTTATTGCCTGAGCCGTGAGATGATAAAGTGGAACGAGGCATTGAGCCTCAAAAGCGCCCTTTCGCGGTTTCCCAGCCCATTGGAAAAAACGGAGCATGGCTGAAGCGACAGAATTGGCCCAAAAGTCCATGTATTGACATCTTACTCTAGCAAATTGGTCTTTTAATTTTTTGAATTGAAAGAGATTGTGATGTTCATTTCTTCACCTCCTGTTGATTAGGGTACTTTTAAGTGCCCCAACAGGGGGTTTTAAATTTCAAAAAGAGATTTCGATCACAAACAAAACGGTAAATAGCCTTGCCCGCATTGACAATTTGGTGAGTTTCATTATCATCTATCAAGCTATGAGGAAATTCTCAATAGATATGAGGGGATCTAAAAAAGGGCTGACGCTTATCGAGGTCATGGTCACCCTTGCACTTGTGACCATAATCGTCTCGATAGGCTACTATTCGCTCAGAAGAGGACTTGTGAGGGAGAAAATAAGGGGAGCGGCTCAGCAGTTGCACAGTGACCTGCTCTGGGTTCGCCAGAACGCTTTTGCAAGGTCTGAATACATAGGGCTTATCCCCTTTGATCAAGGGGATGGGTACAAATTTGTAAAACTAGACTCTTTGCCTTCGTATTTCGACATTTTGAGGTCAGTATCACTGCCCGGAGGAATAAAATTTGGGAACATCTTCGATAGCGACATCTCCGGTGCAGGTATCGACGGCACTTTACTGCCCAAAGATGGTATTTACACGAAATCCCTCGCACTTCCTCAAGGTGTTCCTGCCGCTACTGGAGACAATTGGATACTTTTTACGCCGCGCGGCACCCTTGCATGGGGTAAAACCAAATACATCTATCTCACAAACGGCAGGGATATGTATGGCATCAAAGTGACAATATGGGGCAAAGTAGAGATGTATGTCTATGACAACACGGGAGGTGGTTGGAATGCTGTTCACTAAAGAGGGATTCACTCTCGTTGAGATAATGGTGGCACTGACAATCCTGCTTGTCGGCATAATATTTGCTGTTTCTCTTGGGACTGAGGCGTCTAAACTTAACCGGATAACAACGAAAGGGCTTGCTGCACAATCCGCAGCATCCCAGATTTACGAGCTTTTGAGCTCCGTTTCTTACACTGACACATTGCTCTCTGACGATGGAGATGTGACTGACCTCAACAACATCGTAAATCCAGACCACCAGAGGAATGTCCTTGTCGGATTTAAAACTTATCCTGTGATCTGGAATGTGGCCGATAACCGCTTGATGAACGACATAAAACCGGGCTATAAAACCGTGATAATCAAGGTGTTAAATCCAGATAAAACCAGTCAGGTTTTGTATTCCATAACCCTGATAAAAGGAGCTGGCACATGAAAAAAGGGTTGACATTGATAGAGATAGTAATCTCTCTTGGACTTCTTGGGTTTGTTATCGGAATCTTGTTTTTCTTTCTAAACTGGAAAGTGAGAGAGGCAGTCCGCGAGAGAAGCATAGCCTTCATGCAGGCCGATATTGCCATAACGAGGCAGCTTCTGGAATGGGATATCTGGATGGCAGGCTATGGACTTGAGAGCTCCGTGTCACCGATAGCGATATCGGGCGGCGGATACAACTCATCCGACACGCTCAAATTGAGATCGATAGCGTTCATCACTCAGACGGGAAGGTGGAGTTTCACGATAGACGATGTCACGAACAGCGACAAGCTTGTCATAAACAAATGGGATAACGCATCCGAGAATCTCCATACCGGGGACACGGTGGTGATCATGAGGAGCAACAAGACCCTCGTTGCCGGGCCTGTCACAATTTTATTGGCCAAGGATACATCTTACACAACTCAGGGCGGCGTCACCAAGACAGGCCTTTTGATTCAGCTGTCTCAAAACATCGATAAACTCAATTCCGGTAGCCTCGTTTTTGAGGCAAATGGCTCAGGTGGAACCTATCGAGAAGTTGTCTATGCCCTTGGATCAGATGAAACTTTGAGAAGATCAGGTGAGGGAGTTTTGCAAAATGTCGTAGCATTCTGGGTCGATGTTGGCATGGATACGACATCAGAACTTCAGGGAAACATCACATGGTTTGACGACATTAATGCTTCATGGACACCAGACTACATCAGGACAAGGCTTAAAGGGGTTCAGATAGGTATCATAGTCCACTCCTCTTCAAAAGATAAAGATTACACATTTCCGGATGAGGAAATTACAATAGAAACACCAGACGGGCAGGTGCAACACACCTATCAGATACCCGAAAATGGCATGCATTATCACTGGAACACCGTAATAATTTTGGCCAAACCAAGAAATCTGCTGAGGTGACAGCAATGAAAAAAGGAGTAGCCCTCATCACAGCCATGATAGTGCTGGTTCTTGTGTTGATGATAGGGGGGACATTGTTATACATAGGGTTAAATGCTTATAGAACATATAGTAGCAGTGCACGAGTTGAGAATACTATGAGCGCAGCCGAGGCGGGCGTTAATTCCGGGATAATAGAAATAACAAACAATACCCTATCTGGCACAGGATTGACGGATACGTTCAAAATAGATCTTGGGAGATATGAATCAAAGGTCACCATTAAACCGTTATATGTTCAGTCTATGTATGGTACAGGCACAGAATTCTCGTCGGGTTATGAGCCTACCGGATCGGGAATCAGTGGGGGCGGTGCCTCGTCGTTCTATCTCATTAATACTAATGCCACTGGTCCCCGAAAAGAGAAAGTAAATCTCGAAGCAGTTTACAGGAAAGTAACAATTTCTTCTCAATAAGGCTAAACCCGTGTCTCTTTGGATAAAAACCTCCGGGAGGTGATACGCATGATAATTGCGTTAATTGTTGTGTGGATACTAACATTGGGAGCCGTAAACGTATCAGCTCAGGAAATGCCATGTGCTGTCCCACCTTTTATCGGGACAGCTGTTGATCCCAATGTTATGATACTGCTTGATAACTCGGGCAGTATGCTTGTAGCCGCTGATAACAATGCATATACAAGCGATTGGATTTATGTGAACCTGGATAACACTTACTATGGATATTTTGATCCGACCAAGAAATATTCTTTTCACGAGCAGGGTGAGGATAATTTCGAACTCCGTGATCTCATATTTCCTCCTGATGTAGAAAGCTATTATAGATTTTACCGCGGGTTTCCCTATTACAGAACATATTACCACTACGGTTATTTCTATGAAGATCCAAACGGAGAGTGGGATGGCAACCTGTTAAACGCATTGACCACTACAAGAACCGACGCTGCTCGGAAGGTGTTAACAGGTGGACGCTATGTCGCAGTTGATGTGGACTACACATGGTGGTATCCCGACGGCTGGGATCCAAGATACGATGAGCATTTCTGGATACCATTTAATGATCTCGCATCCAGAACGAATGTCTACCTTGTTCCCAACATGGATGGCCGATATATTCAGTCAAAACACTATTTCACGAATAGGCCAGGTCAAACTACTCCTTTTTCTTATAATGGCACCATGTATTCTCGAAGGGAAAAATTTTCGACATTCTATATCTATAATCCGGGCAACCGCCAGTATCATGTCTTTACCATTGTCATCAAACCCGACACCAACAATTACAAAGAAGTAAAAATCAGCCCTGTAATACCTTATTCGCTGTGGGGAAATACCAACCTTGACTTCTGGGTAACAGATCAGGGGGTGCTCGCACGCCTTGGCGAAGGCATGAGGACAGGCCTTGAATTCCTGAATCACGATGAAGGCGGAAGAATAGTGGCTAAGATCAGGGAAGGGAACAAAGAGGATGGAGAACCCATTGGACTACCTCATTTTATAACCATAGTAGCTTATATCAACGCTGATGTTACAGATTGGTATATGAGAATGAAGCTTAGTAGTAGTAAGCTGTATTTTATTTTGTTGAATGCGGCAGGGGAGAGCATAGCCAATAAATTTACCTACACATCAACCACATGGACACCATTAGCCGAAGCCACTTATGAGGCTTTGAGATACTATCGGCAACAAGATCCTTATTATTATTGGTCCGATTACACAGCAAGATTAGGGGATTATCGCTACGATCCGCTTTATTCCGAGTCAGGGGAACCCGTTTATTGCCGAAAAAATTTCATGATAGTGATCACAGACGGTGAGCCAACTCAGGATAGAGATGTGCCATCATGGATAGAGGACGCGGACGACGATAACCATGATCCGTATCCTCCTGGTGCCGATCCTAGCGGATATCCGTGGGCGCAGGGTGGTTCCGATTATCTCGATGACGTGGCGTTCTGGGCGCACACACACGATATCAGAACGGATGAGGGTATGATCGGAAAGCAAACAGTTGACTACTACATCATAAAAGTTTTCGGAACCCCATCCGTCATGACATTGAGAGATGCTGCCATAAACGGGAATTTTGTCGATAAGAACGGCAACAACATACCAGATCTCCAGTCCGAGTGGGATGAGGACAATGATGGCGTTCCGGATGCATATTTTGTGGCAGAAAATGGCCAGCAGCTTGCCGACGCGCTCACAAAGACATTCCTTGACATCCTGAAAAGGGCATCGTCAGGTTCCGCAGTGGCCATTGTGCCAGCTGGAACTAAGACGGAAGCCCTTGCTTATCAGGCATACTTTAAGCCGGTTTCCTATGAAGAAAACGCCAAACTTACATGGATCGGGGAGTTACAGGCGTTCTTCGTGGACTCACGCGGCAACCTCAGGGAAGATACTGATGAAGACCATGCCCTTACTCCCAGGAAGGAGGACACATCGCCTTATGGGGATTACATTATCAAGATGGAATTCGATAGGGAGCGCAATAAAACGGTCATAAGAAGATACGCTGATCCTGAAGGGGACGGAATTTACAATGAGCAGGATTTCGTGGATGAGATACCTCTTGATGATGTGAAATCCGTATGGAAGGCAGGAAAATGGCTGTGGAACGAATCGCCTGACAACAGAAACATTATGGTGTTTGTCGATCGTGATCGTGACGGGAAAGCTGACGATGGAGAGGTCTTTTCAATTTCCGATACCAGACTCGCAAATTATGCTGAGGAATATATGGGGGTCAGCAACATCAATGAAGCTCAAAAGATATTAAACTACATACGGGGAGTTGATTATCCTGAATACAGAAGCAGAACTCTAAAAGGAAATACATGGAAGCTTGGGGATATAATCTATTCCACCCCAACCTATGTTGGGCCGCCAGCAGCGAAATATCATGTGCTCTTTAACGACCACACATATCAGGCGTTCCTGAACAAATACAAAGACAGGCGCAGCATCGTGCTTGTGGGGGCTAACGATGGCATGGTGCATGCGTTCAATGTCGGAAAAATAGAGTTCGGTGACGATCCACTGACGCCAAACAAAAAGGAAGTCATACGGGTCGATGGTGACGGAAAGGATCTCGGTGAGGAGCTCTGGGCATTCGTGCCTTTCAACCTACTGCCTCACCTCAAGTGGTTGACCTCACCGAAGTATTGCCATGTCTATTATGTCGATCTCAAAGTGAAAGTTGCGGATATGCGCATCTTCACCAGCGAATACAACAAGCCCCAAGCGTTCCATCCATACGGCTGGGGCACAATCGCAATAGTCGGCATGAGGCTCGGCGGAACATACATCAACGGTCTGACATCGTCCTACATGGCGATAGACATAACCGATCCAGAAAACCCAAGGCTCCTATGGGAATTTGACGATTACAACAGGTTCAAGCTCGGCTACACTACCGTCTATCCAACAGTTGTTAAAGTGCGTGACAAATGGTTTGTCATAGTGGGTTCAGGGCCAGATAACTTGCTTGGCACAAGGTCGAGCACCAACAGTGGAAATATCTATGTCCTTGATGCACTTACTGGAGAGGTTCGTAAAAGGTTTCCCCTGTCACAGAGCACATTCATTGGCGGACTTACAGCGCTCGACAAGGATATGGACTACTCCGTCGATGTCATCTACGCTACTTCTCAGCGAGGTACTCAGGGACGCGTGTTCAGGATTTTGACACATGGTGACAGCAATCCTGCAAACTGGGGCAAAACTGTGCTCATATCCGTTCCAAAACCGATCACATCGAGGCCCACGGTGACAGTTGACGATAGAAACAATGTGTGGGTGTATTTCGGCACAGGCAGGTATTTCACCGATCAGGACGAAACAGATTACAGCCAGCAGTATTTCTATGGCGTTATCGACAAAGACTGGCAGAACGGCAATTACACTGCCTCTGAATCCGACTTAGTGGTGTCCAACGACATCAGCGTGTCAAAAGAAAATGGCGAATATGTCGTGCAGGGGTATCCGGGCAATTATACCCTTGAGGAATTCAGAAGCGAGGTGCTGGAAGAGCGTGGAGGCTGGAAATACAGGTTGCCGGCCGGGGAGCGTGTCGTAACCAAACCGCTTTTGATAGGAGGAGCGGTGATATTCACCACATTTAAGCCATCTGCCCAGATATGTGCTTATGGAGGAGAGGGTTACATATATGCCTTTTTCTACCTCACCGGTTCGAGCTTCTCACCTTACCTGAGAACATCGGATGTTAAACATTCGCTCGGTGAAGGACTCCCATCTGAGCCCACAATTCATATCGGCAAACAACAAAAAGCTCTTGTCCAGACAAGCACAGCCTCAGTGTTAGAGGTGAAATACAACTTGCCTTATGTCCCCAGAAGTGGGGTGATCCTTTTCCGCAAAGCGGACTAAGAGGAGGTGTCAGCCATGAAGACAACAATGGCCTTAGCTTTGTTGGTTTTGGTTGTCAGCGGGGCTCCCAAACCCAAGGGGGCCCCGGAAGTAATTTCACGGGAGATAGTCTTCATAGACTACATGGACAGCACGCGCATCGGGGGCGCCGATATGATGTTTTCTTTCGCACGCGACGCCAAGATCGCAGACATTCATGGCAACATCATCAAAAATATCAAGGATATACCTATCCCATGCGACGCCTTTATCGAGCTGAACGACAAAGGAGAGATAACATTCCTCCGCGTGGTCAAGATTTACAAAAAGATAAAAGTATCACCATTTCTTGGCGGCGAAAACACGGCATACACGGATCTCAAAGCTGTGGATTCAATCCCGATCAAGTCCATAGAAGAACTGAAAAAGATAAAGGCCGCCCCGATAGGCGGGATTGGTGTGGTCAAGGATACGATGGTGAAGATAAAACCTTTGCCTCGTAAGTGAGTTGCCTATTGTCGAATAGAATCGGAGCTGGATGACATGAAAAAGAAGGTAATCCTTGTCGGTAATGCCCATCTTGATCCGGTGTGGTTGTGGCGCTGGTTTGAAGGCGTTACGGAGGCCATCTCCACCTGTGCTACCGCAGCGAAACTGATGGACGAATATCCTGATTTCAAGTTCACGCGAGGCGAGGTGTGGGTTTACAGGTGGATCGAACGCTATCATCCTGACCTTTTTGAACGGATAAAACAGCTTGTCCGGCAAAGAAGATGGATCGTAGTCAACGGATGGTATGTCCAGCCCGACATGAATGCGCCATCGGGTGAATCCTTCGTCCGACAGGGGCTTTATGGAAAGCGGTATTTCAAAGAGCGGTTCGGGATCGAGCCGACCATAGGCTACTGCGTTGACAGTTTTGGGCATGCTGCACCGCTGCCGCAGATTTTCAAGAAGTGCGGCTATGAAGCCTATGTCTTCACAAGGCCGAGCCCTCAGGAAATTAAACTGCCGCAGGTGTTCCGCTGGAGATGGAAGGATGGGAGCGAGATCATCGGCTACCGCGTATCAGGCCATTACGAGACACGGGACATGGTCGATCTATCGCCGTATATCGATCAGAACATTCAGGCAGCCCCCAGGGATATCCCCTATGTCATGGCGTTCTACGGCGTTGGTGACCACGGAGGCGGCCCCACACGCTACCAGCTCAACTGGATACTGGAAAACATAAACTACCGCGACGATGCTGAGCTCGTTTTCGGCGATCCACTGACATATTTCGAGAAGATAAGGCCTTACCACGACAAACTGCCGGTGTATGAGGGAGAGATCCATCATCACGCTGTGGGCTGCTATTCCGCAAACGCCAAAATCAAATGGCTCAACAGGCAGGCTGAGAACTGGCTTCCGGTAGCGGAAATCCTTTCGGCAGCCGCCCTTAAGATGGCCGATGAGGATTACCCTTATGATCTGTTCGAGGATTTGTGGAACAGACTGAATTTCAATCAGTTCCATGACATACTCAGCGGCACCACTATCAAAGATGGGGCGATCGATGCAGTGCGTGAATTGGAGCGGGTCGTGCACACGGCCGAAGAAACCGCTTACCTCAAACTTCATGCCATAGTCTCAAAAGTCGATACCAGAGGCGAGGGCATACCGTTTATTGCCTTCAGTTCGTCCCCATTTGCCAGAGAGGAATATGTCGAATTTGCGCCGTGGACAGAATGGAAGGTGTTGAAAGGCGGCTATGTCGTCGATTCTGAGGGCAGAAAGGTTCCTTTCGCCAACATCCAGCCACATCCGCTTGTCTGGGGCCAGAACAGGATCGTTTTCAAGGCATCGCTTCCGCCTTTCGGATATCAGATTTATTGGCTCAAGGAGGATGAGACATCGCAGGTTGAGCCTGAAGTCAGGTCGAGCGAACGGCCGCTTTACATCGAAAACAGCTTCTACAGGATAAAAGTCACTCCTGACATGCGCATCGAGGTTTTTGACAGGAAGCGCGACATCAAGCTATTCGACGATTTTCAGATCCCGATCGTGATCGACGATCCATACGACACATGGGGTCACAAAACATGGAAATTCGATGATGACGGCGACCTCATGCAGCCTTTTGAGGCGTCCCTCGTCGAATCCACCCCGTTCAAGGCCACAATCAGAATTAAATACAGATTTAACAGCTCGGTTCTCGTTCAGCGAATCACACTTTACGGCGACGACAAACGGATAATCACCGATTTTCAGGTGAACTGGCACGAAGAAAACAAGCAACTCAGAATTGTCAACAGGTTCAGGGACAGCATAAAGAGGCTGTTCGTCGAGGCACCTTACGGTTTTGTCGAACGCAAGCCTGACGAGCGAGAGCAGCCCATGCAGAGGTTGTTGATGGTCGAGACGAAGGATTACGGCGTGGCTGTCGCAAATGATGGGAAATACGCTTATGACGCCTCGGCAAGGACCCTCAGAATAAATGTGTTACGGTGTGTCCCTTACGCCTGGCACCTGCCGTTTGAGAAGGAAGAGGCGAAGGATTACGACTTCATCGATAAAGGATTGCACGAATTTACGCTCTGGACATGGGTTTACGACACGAATGCAGAGCAGAGGGCTGAGAACTTCAAACTTGCTCACAGGCTGAATCGCCCGCTTCTGTTGATGTCTGTCCCCGAACATGAGGGAAAGTTGCCGCCTGTTGCCACACTTCTGGACCTGGAGACATCGTCCAATGTGCTTGCAGAAGTCCTGAAGCTCAAAGAGGATGACCCGAATACGATTGTCCTCCGTGCGTGGGAGACTGCGGGCAAAGACGGCGTCGTGAAGTTAGAAGTTGGCAAATCCGTGATGACATTCAGGGTGCAGCCCTACGAGTTAAAAACGCTGCTTATCGGCGAGGATGAGGTGAAAGAGGCGGATCTCTGCGAGAACCCAATTGAGTAAGTCGTTGAAGTTCAGGGAATAAAAAGAGTGCGGCGGCCTTCGGCCGCCGCACAAAGTTTATGCTGCCTGTCACAATCTACCTTGCCACCACCACACGACGGCTGGCTGAACCATCAGGTGTCTGGAGCCTGAGAACATAGACGCCGCTTCTCACATGATTGCCGTTTGCGTCCGTGCCATCCCATCTCACGACATGCTGTCCCGCATCGAACTGGCCATTTGCGAGGGATTTAATCATGCGGCCGCTAACATCGTAAATATTGACGCTTGCGTTCATCCTCGATGGCAGGTAGAACCTGATGGTCGTGTTCTCACTTATCAACGTAGGTGCCACATTGAGCTCAGGCACTGAGCCCTTGGGCGGCAGGACAGTCCATTCCTCAATGCCTTCTGGATGGTATTCCGCTACCCTCAGGAACCCTGTGTCCCATGGGCGATATGGATAGTTGCTGTTGCTGCGCCCCTCGTAAACCATGTAAACGACCTCGTTAAAGCCGTCTCCATCAAGGTCATAACCGGGTTTTATCGAGAGGGTGGGGTTGAAGTAGTAGTAAACCGTGTCTGTGTCAACGACCACGGTTTCAGCATACTCGAACACCTCCGGCAAAATAGGCTCCACCTCATAGTTATTAGGATCTGTTATGTCTCCGCCCTGATATTCGGCATAGAGAGCCGCCCTGTTGATTGAGAAAAGCAGATACACATCGAACATGCCGTTTCCATCGATGTCGCCAACGGAAAATCCATCAAGGCCATACTGAGAGTTGTCGATGGGGATAGTGTCTATCTCAACGGTGTTCGAATCTATATCATCGCCATTCACATTCACGACATAGATACCGCTTGCGAAATACGGGCTGTAACTTCCGGGGTATTCGCCTGAATAGAAGAACTCATCCCTTCCGTCGTTGTCGTAGTCGTAGATAGCTGAAAGCTTGTTGCATGGGAACAGGTCAGAGCTATCGAGGCCCTCGACATAGTATTTCAGCAGGTAAGAATCCGGCTCCACCGACTCGAATATGGCAAAAGCACCGCGATTCCACACGCCTATGACGCCTTCAGGATGGCCATCGCCGTCAAGATCCATTGGCCCGTAAGCTCCGTTCGTGCTGCCACCAAACCCGTAATCAGCTCTCTTGAATACCTTTTCCACATCGAGGAAGTTAAGTCCACCAATATCACCGACGATTGAAAAGAGGTAAGCGTTATCGAATGCGGTTGAGGCGTTGTTCACCCACAATACCTCCTGAGTGCTATCGTCATCGAAATCGCCGACAACTATGTCCTCTGCCCTGTATCTATCCGGGAGATTGCCGTTCTCATCCCTTGCGAACTCGATATACCGCTCGGTGGGTTGGCCGTCGATGCCATAGTTATTGCTGCCAATAACTCCGTCCCACTCAAAAACCCATAAACCAACATGTTCCGGGAGCGTGTCCCCACTGTTACCTGTCATTGCGACGATTATCTCACCTCTGCCGTCGCCATCAAGATCACCAACCGTCACACTTCTTGCTGGCTGGGACGTGGGGTTGCCGGTACCACCAGTAAATGTCCAAACCTCTTGCAGAGTGTTGTTACCTGTGACCTCGAAAACATGGATACGACCGCCATCTTTGTAGTCAGAAATTATGATTTCGGGATAACCGTCCATGTCCAGATCGCTTCCAACTACCATGTCGCGGACAAACTGATTGAAGGTGGAGTCTGCAGCAAGGTAATCGTCAGGTCCATCGGTCCCAGCAGGTGAGAAATGGGACTGCTGAGCTACAAGGCTCAGTCCACCTATAACGAGGAACACCGCAACAAACCTTCTCACAAGACACCTCCTTTGTTTTGATGATGTGAATTTTATTTTATGCAACTCATCTGCCTCTTTCAAATGGGCCAAGGTTATTTGCCGTTCGTGTCAAATCAAATGAAAAATGTTTACCGAGGAAAGTTAACTCCTTCCATTTAATGATGTTACTAAAACCCACCGAACATAGACTAGTTTCTCAGGCAATTCTATGGGTAGCTTTAAAGTTTGGCGGATGTCTTCACTACCCCCAGGTTTAGCCATAGGCAATGCGTAAAGTTCATTTATAAGCTTGTAGATTTCTTCTCGGAGATCTAATGGATTTGTCTCAGCTCGTAGCCTTTTCAATAACTCCAGCTTCTCGGGTTCAATGGGCTGGAGTTTCTCAGCTCTCTTTAAAGGTTTAACAGCTTGATCAAACTTTCTCCTGACCTTACGTATGCCTGTGCTTGAAGCAACAAGCTCTTTCTTCACCATCTTCTTGCGTGGAAGGAGTTATGATAGATCTATACATCCTGATAAGTCCTGTTGAGGTGTTGTTTGAGCCACAGTATCAAGGCGGTCGTAGCCTATGTAAGAGCGGAAGAGAAAGCTGTTTCTCTGCTCTACAAATCTGCTGTCGTTCTTGTGGCGATGACAAAGTTCTCGTTTGGAGTTGAGATATAGGTAATTTATCAAGCGGCTAATAGATACGGGACGGGGAAACCTGTGACCTGTTGGTTCTCCGTGATTAGAATATGATTTTCTTTCTTCGAAGCTTGCTTGTATCTGGTTATCATCAGGAGGAGATAACGGCGTCTTTCAAAGCAGCTTTTGTATATAATATAAACAATAGCTAGCTTAAACAAAATGTGGAGGTTTGCCATGAAAAATGTCCCACTTATACCGCTCGAAGTTTTGTTCGGCGATGCCAAGATCGCCAATGTGAAGATCTCACCTGACGGGCGGTTTGTTTCCTATGTCGCCCCATTTGAAGGGCTGAAAAACATCTGGGTTCAGGATCTGGAAAGCGGTGAGAAATGGCCTGTCACAAGGGATAGGGAGCGCGAGGTGGCATGGTATAACTGGATGTGGAACGGCGAGCAGATCATCTACTATCAGGACATCGACGGGGACGAAAACTTCAGAATCTTTGCAGTGGATTTCCGCGGGAAAGAGGAGCCCAAACTCCTTACGCCAGAAACTGATGTGCAGGCATTGATGGTCAAAAATCACCCCGATTTCCCCGATGAGATGCTAATTCAGATGAACGAAAGGGATCGTCGATTTATGGACATCTATCGGCTCAACACACGCACGGGCGAGCTCAACATGGTGTTCCGCAACGATGTCAGCGCTATCTCGTTTGTCGGCGACGAAAAGCTCCACCTTGCGGCCTACACGGTACCTCTTGAGACGGGAGGCCTCAGCATCTATGCCAGAAGAAATGGGAAGTTTGAACATCTTATGGATGTCTCTCAGGAAGACGAACTTGCGACCTATCTTCTTGAAGCCCGAAACGGAAAGCTATACATGCTAAGCAGCGTAAACCGCAACACCAACGCCCTTGTGGAGATAGACCTATCAACTCTCGAAGAAAAAACTCTTGCGTCCGACGATGAGTTTGACCTTTCCCCGATTCTCCTTTTCCATCCCTATGCCCGAAAACCGGAAGCGGTCGGGGTGATCAGGGACAAGCTCGAATGGATCGTGCTGGATTCGGAGCTCGAGGATGACTTCAAGCGCATCGGTGAGCTCGAGCCCGGCTACTTCACAGTGACATCAAGGGACAAGGACAACAGGCTGTGGCTCATAGAGTTTCAGGGCGACAGACAATCCGTCCACTATTACATTTACGACCGCAACAGCGGCAAAGGAAAACTGCTTTTCGTATCACGGCCTGAACTTGAAAAATACACGCTTGCGGAGATGAAACCAATCAAATACACAGCGCGGGATGGCCTGACAATTCACGGATATCTGACCTTACCGCCGGGCAAAGAGCCGAAGAAACTGCCGACAGTGGTGCTCGTCCATGGTGGGCCATGGTGGCGCGACACATGGGGCTATAATCCTATGGTTCAATGGCTTGCGAACAGAGGCTATGCTGTCCTGCAGGTGAATTACAGGGGCTCGACCGGATATGGAAAGGCTTTCATAAATGCGGGCGACAGGGAGTGGGGCGGCAAGATGCAGGACGACATCACGGATGGCGTCAAATGGCTAATAGAACAGGGCATTGCTGACCCAGAAAGGATAGCGATAATGGGCGGCTCTTACGGCGGATATGCCACACTCGCAGGCGTTGCGTTCACGCCTGAGCTCTACTGCTGTGGAGTTGACATCGTCGGGCCGTCAAACCTGATAACATTCATAAACTCCATCCCGCCCTACTGGAAGCCTTATCTCAACATGCTTTACAAACGGATTGGCCATCCCGAAAAGGATGAGGAATTCCTGAAATCGAGGTCGCCGCTGTTCAGTGCCGACAGAATAAGGGTTCCACTGCTTATCGGACAGGGGAAAAACGACCCGCGCGTGAAACGCACGGAAAGCATACAGATAGTTGAGGCTTTAAAGAAGCGCAACATACCGGTGGAATATGTCGAATACCCTGATGAGGGACACGGTTTCATGAAGGCGAAAAATCGGCTCGACTTCTTCAGACGGGCCGACAAGTTCCTTGCAAAATACCTTGGAGGCAGGAGCGAGACTTAAACACAGGCTTGAAACAGCCTGCGGACAACCAATAGCGCGGTGTCGATAAGGTTAGCGAAAAGATGAGCTTTTAGACGCCCCGCCGCCCTTCGGGCGGCGGGGCTTAATGTCAAAATCAAAGCTGAAGCCCGCAATCACAGCAGGCAGCCCGCCCAAATAGATTACCTCTCAATGGCGAGCTTCAAAAATCTGATGTATATCCCGCTCTCTAAGTCGAATTTCACCCGAACGATGTAAAGTCCGCTTGCCATGTTGGACAGGTCGAGCGGCACCTCCTCGTAGTCACCGCCTTCCACATCGAAAGGCCCATACTGCCCGATTATCAGGCCGGACTGGGCTATCAGCATGACGCTGACATCCCCGGGCTCCTGAGCGTTGAACCTGAGCCTGACCATGCCGTCGTGTGTGGGGTTGGGGTAGAAATAAACCCGGTCGATGCCCGTGCCGTTGTCGTTCGACGAATCGCCCTGAATTTCCACAAAGGAGTTGTTTCGCTCATCTGCTCCGAACTGCGACCATGCAACCTCGCTCCCATCAAGCTGATAGCCGCGCAGGTAGCCCTTTCCGTCAAACGCAATGAGCTCAGCGTTGTCCGTGGAGCTCACGACATTGGCAGCGATGAAATCTGCATCGCCGGCGAGCTGAAGGGGGTATCCGCTCACGGGCGTGCCGCGATAATCGTATGCCTGAATCCCCTTTCTGCCGTTCTGAAAGAGGATATCCGGTCTGCCATCGCCGTTCACATCAGCAAGGACGATAGCGCCCGCATCCCTGACGGTATCCGTCTCAACATCGATCGGGAATCCTGACAGCAGAGAGCCGTTGTGATTGAAAGCGAACAGCTTTTTGTCCGTCAGAACGACGACCTCGCCATGCCCATCGCCATCTATATCGCCCACAGCTGGCCCTGCAATCGGGACACCGCTCAACGCACGGTGCCACACTATCGAAAGCGACGAATCCAGCACCACAAGCTCGCTATCAACCCTCGCGACAGCGACATAGAGCTCTCTATCGCCTTTCAAATTGGACACGGCGGGCGGCAGTTTGGACTCGATCACAAGTCCATCAAGCGCCGAATCCACCACCGCAAATCCATCGGGGTCTATCTTGAATAGCCTGCCGTCAGTCGAGAGGAACCAGAGCTTTCCGTCAGCAAAAGCCGGAGGCGTCCTGACAGGCGTGCCGAAGAAGATCGACGGCCCGACAGCCCCGTTGAGGTTGTATTTCGCAAGCTCCTGATTTTCGTTCCCGACGAATATTGCGGAATTTGTTACGACAGGGGCGACCATTATGGCGTCCGGCGACGGCGCCGGCCTGAACCACCTCGAAATTATGGAATTGTTCTCAAGTGCAAGGGCATAAAGTTTCTGGTTGGTTGTCCCGAAGATGAGCTCCATCGCACTGTCTCCATCGATATCGGAAAGCGCAATCCCGTAAGTGAAGCCCGAATTAGCCATCTTCGAGCTCGCAACCACATTGCCCTGCCCATCAACAGCAAAGATGTCTATCTCCCTGAAATGTGAGAGCGTATCGACCGAACCGTTTATGAAGTTCTCGCGCACGGTATCGACCATCACATCGGCCATCGCCCAGATGATGTCGGACAGCGAGTCGTATTTCAGATAGGTGGAAACGATCGAGTTCGACCTGTAACGGAGAAATGTCCTGCCTGAATCTATCGTCTGATGCTCAGGTATGAGCAAAATCGGGAATCCAGTTATGCTGTTCTGATAGCCGAGCACGAAAGTCATCAAACTTTCAGGTCGGGAGATGCCGAAGATCCTGATGCCGGTGTGTCCGCCCTCATTGTCCAGCGAGGACGGCCTCGAAGTATCGGAAAATTCGGTGTTGTTCCCTTCAAAGTAAGGGTCGTATGGGCATCCAAACCAAACATACTGATATGGATGCATGTCGGGCGGCATGAAACTTTCGAGATCCTGCACATGATCGGCCTCTTCAAGGTCAACTGCCATCGGGCGCGGCACCTGAATTTCGTTGTAAGCGTAGTTATCCCACAGTATATCCTCGTCGATGTGCCATATCAAAAGGCCTTCTCCGGGCAGAAGATAATCGTTTTCACCGAAAAATGAGACGAAGACGCCGTCCCGCCACAACCCCTTGACCGTCGAATCGCCATTGAGATCCTTTCTGCGGTATTCAAGGAGGTAATACTCGTGGTCGTTGATCGGGACTTTGTAAAAGCGCGGCCTGCCGTGCGGATCTTCAAGAAAGTTGCCGCTGCTGTCGGTCAAAATGGCCGATGGGTAAACCGAAAGCGTATCGAAATCGGCGGACGGCTGAACGGTCTGGAACTCAGCGCCCAATGTGCCGCCCTGTCCCCAGATCAGGTCAACAACCCAGCTCACCCACCACCTGCTGAAAGCATTGGGAAGGGGTGCGATCAGGCCTTCGGGTATCGTGTCGCCGTCTGGTGATTCATAGCTGAGATAACCGCCAGTCGCCATGATGCCCCATGCGCCGATCCCGGCACCGTGATAGGACACATCGTATAAATCCGGTGCAGCGAAAAAGTTATGCATGGATTCATGGACGAGCGTGGCCTGAAGTCTCGACTCAACGCTGTCCTGCGTCATCTGTTCCGGCATGACAGCGGCGTCCCAGACGGTATCCGCTCCCTCGTTCAGCACGATGAAAGGCCTACCAAACGCATACTCCATGACCGCCGGTGGGACATAGACGGCGGGTATGTCAAAAGGCGTGTTTTTCATCATGTCCGTCTGCCACGCACTGCCGGCGTGGAAGATGACATATCTGTCCAGCACGCCCTCCATGGCGTCTTTGACACCATTTCCGTCTAAATCAGTGAAGGTGAACGGCAAATTTACATCGCGATCCGCGACTTTGAACGCATCTCTGATGATCGATGCCAGCCCGTAAATCCAGTTGCTGGTGTCGCCGTAATACCTGATCGAGTGCGGCAGGTGATAGGCTGAGTCGTCTTCCTGCGGTATGACGACGAACTCGACCTTGACTTTCCCATAAGTCACATTGCGGTAGTAATCAGCTACATATTCCAGCAGGTGCTCAAAGTAGCGTTTGTCGTGAGGCGGGTCGTAGAGCGGGTTAAACACCGTGTCGCCATTGGCGTCCACCCTGAGAATCGGGTCTCTGCCGTTGTCGGTGAGCCTGAACTTTCCGTTTCCAGTGGTTGCAGGGTCATCGGGGTCTTCAAGCGGGAAATCCACGCGTATCGCAAGGATTCTGATCACCACAGTGTCGCCCTTACCCCTGCCAAGCCCATTTTTGAAGGACGGAACGGTGAAAAGAGGCGGCCTCTGACGCCAGTATGGGTTGATCGCCTGTTTGACGCGCACGGTTCGCTCCATCAGGGCACGGTCGAAAAGGCTATCCTGAAGCAGGACATCGGCGGATCCACGGTGCAGGACGCCGACCGAGCCATAACCGTATCCCAGTATAAGCAACAAAGCAATTATTTTCCTCATGTTATCTCACTCTCCTTTGATTTTGGATGTTTATTTTACTCTCCATAGGCTTTTATTTCACTAACCCAGAGTTGAAACGGATACATTTTTGGCCCGTCTCCGGGGGCTATATAAATCCTGATCCTGCCAGCATACGCATCCGTGAACACAAACCTGTCCATCTTTCGGGGCCTGGAATCGGTCGCAATCACCATCGGCCACCAGAACTGGCGCTCTGAGCTCCACGCCTCCAGCCGATAGCGTTTCGGGGACAGAGGGACGCCGTTCACGATCGGCCAGTAAATTTTGACCGAATCGAGGTAATACTCATCCGCAAACCGAATTTCCACATAGTGAGCTGCGGAATCCGAACCGCTCGCCCAGTTGACAGGGACAAGCCATTCGATGGCTGGATCGTTTATGTATCCGTCGTTCACGACCGAGATGTCGGCCCACGAAGCCTTTGAATCGCTGTAAGCCTCAGCTCCGTTCATGGCAAGGGCTATGTTATCAGGACTCGTGTCGCGCACGATCTGCGATGGCAGTTTGAAAACGGGGTCAAACGAGTTGTAGGCGTAAGCGGAATCGACATGGAAGGTGTCAGGTATGTAAATCACGAAGTTAAGCGCTGGAGTGCCAACATATTCTAAGAAATCGAGCCTTCTGGCCCGGTAATAGCACGCGACGATGGATTGCGTATCCGGTATCGTCAGCACATCGAGGGAAAACACCTTGAAATTCTTACGATACTTCCTCAGCCTGTTCAGGATGTTGATCGCGAGATAGTTCTCCCTCTGAATTTCATCCACATCGGTCTTGACCATGTATCGGACATTTTTGAATTCGGTGGAGAAAAACCGCCACATATAGCCATCGATGTAATCCAAAAACGGCTCAATGTGAATCACATCCGTCGAAATTATGATCGCCTTATCCGGGAATGTATCGCTCAGCATCCTGACGAAATCGGTGTCTGAGGGCTGGAGTATGATGAAAAAGCCGTCGAAATTCTCCTCTGGCTTCTCACTCTCCAGAATGTGGTAGGGTGCAAAATTGTCCTCTTTTTTGACGGAGACTATCACCTTTTTGCCGTATCTGTGCAGCTTTTTGACGAATTTCCTTTTAAAATCTGGCGGGACTATCACGAGATCGTAATTTTTGAGCTTTTTATCAAATTTTTCGCCGCGATAGTAGATGTAATTTTTGACAGAGTTGAGCTTTCCCGACGGGACCGAATAAAAAGAAAAAGCGAGAAAAGCCATCCACAACGCCATTTTTACCTCCTCTATTGTTTATGGGGTATATTCAACAGGCATATTCAAATCATGTCCAGAGCGAGGGACATGATCACTTGAGCTCAATGAAATCCAGATCAGCGAGCAATTCCAGATAAAACCTGTATTGCTCAGGGTGAATTGGCTTGCCGTAAACCGATGCGAGGTCAAATGCCACCTCGCGCGTGTTTTTGTTGCCGTCGAACCAGAGATAAGCGAAGTGCGGAACGCTCATGAAATGCTCATCTCTGGCCGCCTCATCCGAGAGCTCATCCCACTTTGCGGCCAGATCTGGCCTGTTCTCCCGAATCCACGACCACGGATAATAGACGCCCTTGACCTTCCTCACCGGAGTTTTGTCGTTCGGATACAGCGACTTATCGAGGAACTCCCTGTCCGAATCAAAACGGTTCTCGTAGATCTTGATGAGGTCGGTCACATAGTTGGATATGAGGGTTTCATGCCCGGCGACATCAAATCCTTCATCTCTGACGGCCTTCAGGTTGTCGTATCCCTGCTGCGCAATCCGTTTCAACATGGCCATAAACCGCATCGATGAGCTCATGCCTGCGTCAAGGCGGTCGAGCTCGTCGTTCAAAACCCTGTGTATGTCTTCGATGGTATCCAGCAACACGCTATCCGCCGCACACCTCATGTGTTCACCACCCGGATTTCCCGTCATAAAGGCGAACGCAACGCCGGTTGCAGCGGCCATCCGCAGCGAGTGACCCGAAAGTTTGTCGATGGTATCGTGATCCGTGTGGTAATACCTGTCAGGCCAGTTTATCATCGTGGGAGCAGGTATGCCAAAATGCGGGTCAGACAGCACAAGGTGGTCAGTCCCATCCCCGAAAGGCACTGTTTCCATGGCCATGTTGTTGAAATATGCCGTGCCAAGCCAGTTCTTCACCCCGTCAACAAACCTCCGTCTGAGCCTGTTCACAAGTGCAGATGAATAGCCACCGAGCACGGCCGGATGTTTGTCTAACAGCATCACGCCCCTCGACAGCTTCAGGTTTGAACCGACCATGTCGAAGTTCAATCCCATCAAGCCGTTGCGGGCTGTTTCGGGCCGCTCAAGGTAGAACGCATTGGAGCCGTTGATCTCAGGCACAAGGATGAACCTTATGCTCCTCACTGGACGCTTTATCGTGCCGTTCGCCACAAGATGGCTGAGCACGCGGGCAACCTCCATAACCACGCCAGCGCCTGACGCATTGTCGTTGGCTTCGTTCTTTGGATGGCAGATATGGGCAGTCAGGACGATCTCCTCAGGCGACTCGCCCCTCAGCACTGCGGTGGCGATGTCGAAGGTGCCATCGTAAAACCGGCTGTTAACTCTGGCACGGACTTTGACCTGTTTTCCCTGCGCCAGAAGCCCTTTGAGGTAGAGCCCCTGCCTGTAAGTCAGGGTAAATCCCGAAATTTTGCGCTGATAGCCCCTCGTCCACCAGAACGAAAGGTATCTCCGCGCGTCCGGGAGGTCGATCGAGCTGTTCCCGATCCCGTAGAAAATGATGCCAACTGCGCCCCTGTCGATGTATTTGTGGACACGGGTGATGTCCTTCATGTCATCGGTGAGCAGGAATTTTCCACTGAGATCGCCATCTTTATCGGCGGTCACATCAAAGACGCCGTCGATCGGGGCAGAACGCTGAATTAAGCTGAATTTGTTTTCGTGCCAATCAGCAAGCTTCCTCATCTCCGGCTCCTCAAGCCAGAGCTCAGCGTCCCTGCACTCCCAGCTGTCAAAACCAGGCACTCCGCCGACCCAATCGCCGATGGGGATCCTCACAAGCTCCGCTTCAAGCCCGTAGCTCTCGAATTGCTCCACAGCGTATTCGGCCGCCCTCAATAGGTCAGGCGATGCCTGCATCCTGTGGAACCTCGTGATCCATGCGATGTTGTCTAATATCCTGTCAACGGAGACGAACGATGTAAGTTTCTTGATAAATCCGTTCTGATTCATTTCGCCTACCTCCATAAATCTACCCCGCCCTCCCCCACTCAAAATTCAGCGAAATAAAGCACTCCAGATAGCTGGAAATCCGGTTTACACACACTAACTGAAATTTCAATCGTTTTTGACGAAATTGAAGAACCAGAGAAGTCCGAGTATGGTTTTGGCGTCGTGGAACTCGTCGTTTTTAAGCATGCGATACACTTCGTCCATCGGGATTTCAACGGGTTCAATGATCTCGTCGAAGTCAGGGCTCATCTCGGATGGTTCGAGTTTTGGAGCAAGGAACAGGTAAAGCTCCTCAGTTGAATAGCCGGGCGCCGTGTAAAACCTCGAGAGCAATTTCAATTCAGCCGCCTTATAACCTGTTTCCTCGATCAGCTCCCTGTAAGCGGTATCGTCCGGATGCTCGCCTTCCTCGATCTTACCAGCGGGTATCTCGATGAGCTCCTCGCCAATCGGATACCTGAACTGGCGGACGAACAGGATCTTATCCTCTATGATCGGCACAATTGCCACTGCACCGCGGTATTCAACAACTTCGCGCGTGGTCTTTCGGCCGTTGTCGAGCGTTATCTCGTCCACCCTCAGGTTCAAAATCCTGCCCTGATAGATCTTCTTCGATGAATTGACCTTCATCACATCATTCCCAGTTGAGCCCTATCGAGAACCTGTGCTGCACGCCGACGATGTTCTGTCCCATCTCGAAAGAGTAGTTGATAAAGTAGCTGCTGAAGATGTCGAGCGGGATTATCAGTCCAAGTCCGCCGGATATCGACATCATGTTGTTCAAAATCCTGTCATCAAGTCCGAGCCTCAGGGACAGCCTGCCGGGCATAATCCACGCTTCTGTGCCAACTCCGATGTCGGATATGCCCATCCCCTGCTCTCCTCTGAACGACACGAAGAGCGAGAGCCTCTGGAACAGAGGTGCCGTGCCGATACCGCCCTCGAAGACGATGGGGAGGTGCTCAACTCTGCCCGTTTTCCATTTCAGCGTCGAAAGGATGTCCTTTGCAGCAAATCCGATGTTGGCAAATCCCTGAAGGTTAAACAGCACGCCCGCATCGATCGAAAGGCCGCTCGCCTGAACATCCTGCAGATCCGACGATGCCATGATGTATTTGCCCTTGACCCCGATGCCGATGCTTCCGCTGAGCTTCGTCGCCCATGTGTAGGATATGCTGTTCTCCTGATATTTGACCTGTGCGTCGTATGCCTTGAGCCCGAGGTGGTTGATGATGAGCGCTGCTGCTCCGTATCCCTGGTCGCCCTGTGCATAAACCAGGTTGGCCGTGTAGATGGGCCAGTTCTGGAATTTCGAGCCGCCGGCCATTATGGCTTTTCCGTCCATGAAAGCTGCGCCTGCCGGGTTCCAGAACGGCGCCGATGGCGTGCCCGTGAGGGCGACTGCGGCGCCGCCTATGGCGGCGCCGTAAGGCTCAGGTGGGAAATCAGGGAAAGCTGACCTGAAGCTCGCTCCCTGCCCCCAAATGCTGGTCGCAAAAAGCCCAATAACGATCAAAATCCTTTTCATCTTCATGGTTTGCCTCCTTACCTTGCCACAATTATGATGTCTTTCTTCCTGTCTTTCGTGCCATCCGCATATTCAACTTCAGCAACATAAAGCAATGGCCCGTTGTTGACATCCTGACCATCGTTGTTCTTCATATCCCAGTTAAGGGTCAGGTATTTGCCCATCGGCAAATCGGCCTCCAGTGTGGCGAGTTTATCGCCTCTCAGGTTGTAAATTGTGACGGTGACATGTGCGCTCTGCGGCAGCGAGAACCTGAACACATGGTCAGCATCGGTGAACGGCATGGAAGGCGCAACGCTGAACGATGGCGGCGCCGCTTTGACCTCCAGTTCGGTCGTATCGCTGATGTTGCCAAATGCGTCTGCCGCAACGAATTTCAGGACATTCGTCGTGTCAAACACCAGCTTGAGCGTATCGAACACGAAGATGCTGTCAGGGCCTGCCTGAGTTATCCGTGTCGTCGAATCGTTGATCACAACCGTGACAAGGGCATAGGGCTCAGTCTTGCCGATGACCGTCAGGGTATCATACCACACATCGGTCGGCACATTGGGCGATATGATCGGCCTTGGCGGCGGAACCTGATCCACGATGTAGGTGAACAGCGCGGTGCCGGTCACAACATCACCGCCGCCGTTGGATGCCACAACATTGACCCTGTAACCGCCGTTATCGGAGCCATCGACTGCAAGCGGTTGATCGAGCGTCCACGCAAATGTCGTATCGTTCACCATGGTCTGAGTGCCGGGTATCGTGTCGTTGAGGGTTGCATGCGACAGCCAGACGGAGACGGACTGTATGCCAAGCCCTGTCCTGTCCTTGACATAGGCGTAAACCGCAGTCAACTGGGTGGTCACAACTTCGCCTGAACGCGGATTTGTCCGCACCTCTATCGGGAGCAGGTAGTCGAAGTTTATGGTGTCGATCTTCGTGTTGCCCGCTATGTCGGTGATGTAACTGTAGAAGTGATATGTTCCCTCGACCTTCAATGTGCTATCAAGCACGAAGACGATGGTATCGCCGAGCTTGCCATCGTCAATTCCGAGCAGTTTGTTGAAGCCGTTTTTGCCTCCGAACCTGAACTCAACATGTCCGCCAACCGGTCGCCACGACGGATCGAACAACCTGAGGAATGTGTTGGCGGTATCAATTCCGCTTATGTCGCCGACAGTGACAAACAGCTCCTGAGGCGAACGGATAAGCGTGTCGCCGTCCTCTACCGAGGATGTAATGACCTGAGGCGGAACGGCATCAAGCATGAAATCGTAAGTCTTCGATTGGCCGACAACGCCGTCAACGGACAGCGGCGTAACATTTATGAAGTAGCGGCCGGATCTGGTCACCGTCGAATCGAGCACATAGATGAATGTCAGCTCGGTATCGGGCCCCATGTATTCGAAGTGGCCGGGCAGCATGTTTCCGCCCTGATCGTAAACCCTGACGCTCGACAGCGTATCAACGCCGACGCCGAGCCTGTCGCAGATGGTGACCCTGACCGTGTCAAGCCGATTGACGAATGCGCCGGAATCCGGCTCAATGTCCGTGATCACGAGCCTTTCGCCGACATTGAACCTGACCGTGTCGTCAGTGATGTTGCCAGCGCGGTCTTCCAAGTGCAACACCATCATGTAGTCACCGGGCGGCAGGTTCGTGCCCTGATAGATGTAGAACACGGCGCGATCCCTGAACACTCCTCCGTAGCCCGGCACGCCTGAGCCGTCGGGGTAGAACAGCTCGATCGTCGATGTGGCGGTGTTGACGCCTGACACCGAGTCAATTCCGGGGTATTCATCGGATATCGAAGCCCAGACGCTATCGCGCAGCAGGTAATCGACTGCGCCGTTGCGCGGCACTGTGGAATCAACGCGCGGCGCTCTCGAATCGTAGATGAAATAGCCGACCCACGGGTTGAGCGGTGAGAGCGAGTTACCGGCGTTATCCTGAGCGAAGATGCGCATCGTGTAAAATCCATCGCGTATGCCGTTCGGGAGTATCGGCACGGAGAAGTTGAAGGTCAGCGTGTCGCCGCTGTGCGTGTGGTATCCGGGCAACTGGTCGCCCATCGGGTTGAGCACCTCTATGCGCGTGACGCTGGAATCCCAGTTCATGCCTGAGAACGCATTCCCAAATGCAGCCCAGACCCTTGCGAGCGTGTCTTTCACATAGCCTGCCGAATCGGGATATGTGACCTGAACCACGGGATTTGCGAGGTCGATCGTGAAGTAATGTTCAGCGCTATCGACATTGCCTGCATTGTCCTCGAGATACACCCAAATCCTGTATCTTCCTTCTGTCACAAGCGAATCCGTGAGCTGCCATATCAGGGTGTCGCCGCGATAGATCTGCGAACCGGGAATCATCGCACCGCTTTCGGTGTAGAGCCTGATCCTCGAAGCGCTGAAGTTCACGCCCGACACGGCTCTGCCGGGCAGCGTATCGGACACAACCGCCCAGACCGTTCTCAGCGGCATCATCTGGATGTCCTGAGGATAAAATTCCTGAACGAACGGAGGTCTGGTATCGTAAATGAAGCTGATCGTGTTCACATCTATGTTGCCAGCCATGTCATAGCCGACGCCGGCAACGGTGTATCTGCCATCATCGCTGCCGTCTGTCCTGAGCGGAGGCGACGGCACAAAATGAAGCGTGTTGTCTGTCCAGTATCTCTGAGCGGCAACCACGCCGTTCGGCCCGGTAACATTTATGTAGCTCAATGTCGTATCCACGCCCGACATGTTGTCCTCGACGGACATCGTGATTTCCGTCAGCTGGTTGACGGTCGCGCCATCGCCAGGCGTTATCACGACATCGGGCTCCTGAGTGTCCACAATGAAGTTCACCGTATCGACAAACTCGTTGGTGGCGGTATCCCTTGCAAACACGACAAGGCTGTATTCATTGTCCGTAAGCGGATTATCGGGCACGAACATCAGCCTCGAGTGGATGACATCGCGATAGACCGTGCCCGGCACGATGAGGCCGTTGACGAACAGCGTCAGGTTGCTCGTCCCAAGCGAGACGCCTGAGAGCTGGTCTCCAAGCTGCACCCACAGGGTCTCTGGCGCCGTGTTAAGCATTGCGTTGTCAATCGGATAAGATGCCACAAGGTATGGCGCACGGGTATCGTAAACGAACATCAGGGTGTCGTCTATGGTGTGGTCGCCGATAACTGCCGGATCGTTCACATAGTCCCTGCCGTGCACCAGCATCATGTAAATTCCGTCAGCTGAGCCGTCCGCCGGCAGCGGGCTGACGAGGTGGTAGTTGAGCGTGTCGTTGCTTATGCTGAATGAGCCCAAAAGTGTATCTCCATTCGGGCCAACGAGATACAGGCGCGACGAATCCGGGTTCACACCTGAGCCGCCGCGATCGTCAAGCACCACCTGCACATCCTGAATTGAGTGGTTTATGTAGCTGCCGTCCTCAGGCGAGCTCCACACGACCACAGGCGGGTTCAGGTCGAGCGTGAACTCGTAAGATGTGCTGTCGAAGTTGCCAGCTCGGTCGTAATACTTTGCCCAGACCGTGTATCTTCCGTCCCTGACGATTGCGTTCCTGAAGCTCCACCTTATCGCAGTATCGCCCTCGAACACCATGTTTCCTGGCACGGTAACGCCATCTGGATCGAGGACGCCGATCTGGCATGCGCCTATGTCCACACCGGACACCTCGCGCATGGTGTCATACACATCCGTCAGCCTCATCCATGCGTAATAAACCGGGCGAGGCACGACAGAATCCTGAGACGGATAGAACATCGTCGGATAAGGCGGTCTGGTGTCGTAGATGAAATCGGACCTGCCATAAGCCATGTTCATGGCGCGGTCGTAAGCCGAAACGATGATGTTGTATTTTCCATCGTAATATCCGCCGGGCTGGAACGGGTTGGTGGGCACAAACTCGGCGGTATCGCCATACCAGTTCAAAGTGCCCGTCATGTCGCCATTCGGGCCGACGAGTGCGAAATCGATCGACGAACTGTTCGCTCCAGCAAGCGTGTCGCTGACAACCACATAAATCCGATCAATCGAATCGAGATAACTGCTGTCAGCAGGGTAGAAGGTCAGCTCAGGCGGCTGCCTGTCAACGATGAACCGTATCGTATCCTGCACGACATTCAAAGCCTTATCGACGCCGATGACTGCGAGTTTGTAGCGGCCCTCCACATCGAAACTGCCGCTATCCACAGGCTGGATGACCAGTGCGTTCGTCACATGCACCGTATCGTTGCCGATCACCACATCGCCGGAATCCACACGGGTGATGTTTATGTCAACGGGCACGCCGTAATGCATCAGATCCGCACCACTCGATGAGAGGTTTATGCCAGCGAGAAGATCGTTGAATTCAACCACATAAGGCCCTTCCGGCCCCTGAATTGCTGTGTCGTGTGCGGGATAACTCCACGCCAGCGTGGGCGGCCTGCGGTCTATCGCAAATGTCAGGACCTGCACGGAATCGTAGCTCCCGGAAGGCGTGTAGTTCAAAGGCCTTCCGATCATGTCGTGCGCCCTGACCTCTACATTGTAATAGCCATCGATGAGGGACGAATCCGTTATGTGGAACACAAGCGTGTCGCCGATAAACTCGTTGTAGCCGATCAGATACCTGCCGTCCGGCCCCTGAACCCGGATGTTCGTAAGTGCGGTATCGTAATTCAGGCCTGTGCCTTCATCGGCGATCAATGCGTAAATGGCCTGCGGCTGGTAGTTTATAAATCCGCTGTCGCGCGGCATGCTCCACACGAGCGATGGACCACGCGTGTCAACGATGAACTCATACTCAAGGCTGTCCATGTTGCCAGCCTTGTCGTAAAGGATTGCGTAGAATTTGTATCTTCCATCTGCAAGCGGCGCGTAAGC
This sequence comes from Caldifarciminota bacterium, assembly GCA_027037615.1. Classification (GTDB taxonomy): domain Bacteria; phylum Hydrothermota; class Hydrothermia; order B15-G9; family B15-G9; genus WGAI01. The sequence continues at coordinate 29,973 of JALVZN010000056.1, forward strand.
GGCATCTATGTCGAAGAACAGGGTATCGCCGCGCACAATCTTCTGACCCGGCACAGCCTCGCCCGTCTCAGCACGGGTCAGGCGGATAATCGAAAGCACGGAATCAACTCCAGAGCCATGAACCGAACTGCTCAACGAGTCGGCAAACCTGACCCAGACGGAATTGACATCTCCAAGTGACAGCGAATCCGGGAACCTCTCGGTAACATAAGGCGGGCGTGTGTCGTAAGTTATGTGCACGCTGGACACGGAGACATTGTTAGCTTTGTCGTAAGCCTCAACATAGATCACATAGTCATCTGCGTCGTCCGAGCCGTTTGTGGCAAGCGGTTGAACTGGAGTGCAAACGGCCTGAATGCCGTCTATCCAGTTGACATTCAAAGGCACATCGCCGTTCGGCCCGGTGAGTGTTATCGCCGTCGTAAGCGTATCGATACCTGCAAGCGTATCGTCGAGGGAAACGGTTATCGTGTCGAGCCGATTGACCGCAACGCCGTTTTGAGGCTGCACATCGATGTTCGGCGCCACGCGGTCGATCACGAAAGCCACGGTATCGACAAGGAAATTGAGGGCACGGTCAACGACGCTGACGCGCGCGAAATACCGTCCGTCATCAAGCGGTGAGAGCGGCACGATGCCAAGCCTGTCATTGGCCGTATCCCTGACGATGGATGTCTCAAGCAGCTGGCCGTATCTGTGGAGCGAAACTCCGCTCGAAAGGAGGTTAGCTCCGGATGTCCTGTCGCTGAGGTAGAACCAGAATGTGTCGGGCGCCTGATTGAAATACCCGTCCTCAAGCGGATACGCATTTCCGTTCACGACCGCCAGCGAGGAATCGAGGGACGGCAGCTGCGTGTCGAGCACAAAACTGAGCGTATCGACGAATCCCTTGCCGCTGTTGTCCATGCTCCGAACGATCATCGTGTATGTGCCATCCGCAATTCCAGTGGAATCGATGTTCTCCTGAATCCTGAAGTAAAGCGTATCGCCGACAAACTCGTTGTAGCCGAGAACGATATGGTTGTCAGGGGCAATCAATGTGATCTTCGTAACCGAGGTGTCCATGAGGACCCCGCTCCCGTTATCGAAGATGCTGGCCGCCACATAGGTCGGAGGCGAGTTGATGAACCCGCCATCTGGCGGCACAGTGCCGGCGAGGACCGGCGGATAAAGGTCAACGATGAAGTTATGTTCGTATTCGCTGCTGTTGCCCGCCTCATCCGTGATGTTGAACCTTGCGGTGAACCTGCCATCCTCACGAATGGTATCGGAAAGCGTGAGGTAAAGCGTATCGTTGCTAACCGTTGTTATGCCGGGTATCGCTGCGCCTCCCTGATAGGTGAGCGAGGCGGTGCTCCTGACAGGGTCAATTCCGGACACGGTGCGGCCGAAATAGCTGTCATCGAGTGCGACCCTGAGCCCGAAGAAACTGTCTTCAATCACGGTGTCCGTCGGCATGATGAGGCTGCCGACAGGCGTGTGGGTCAGCGTATCGCGGAAGAAATCGATTCTATCGTCAACTATGCGAGGCGGCCTCGTGTCGTAAATCAGGTATGAAGTATCGACAGAGCCGTTTCCGGCCATGTCAAATCCATGCGTCTCCACTTCAACAAGTCCGTCGTCGGATCCATCTGTGGCAAGCGGCGGATCGGGCACGAACCTGACCGTTGACGGGTCGAGCCAGACCATGTTGCCGCCGATCGTGCGACCTGCATCTAACAGTCGGACAGTCATGTCCGTCAGCATGGTGTCAGTGCCTGCCAGCGTGTCGATGACCGAGATGTCGATCGAATCGATCATGTTGAGTTTCTCGCTGTCGGGCAGCAGTGCTGAAATCGTTGGCCCTGTAAGGTCATAGACGAAGTTTATGCTGTCGCGCTTGAGGTTGTGAGCGAAATCGACCTCTTTGACGACAAAGGAATATCTGCCCTCCTCAAGTCCCGTCGGCAGGGCCATTATCAAGGTGGTATCGGCCGCGCGCCGCGTGACCGTAACGCCGCTCACGGGCAGGCCGTATCTGAGAAGGGTCAGGTCGCTCGTCGTGAGATCGACGCCTGCCGTCGCATCCCGCAACCTCGCAAATATGGTGTCAGGCCCGAATTCGGGAGAATCGAACTGGTTAAGTGCCGTGTTGCGAGGCGGATAGTAGCTCACAAGCTGAGGCACCTGCGTGTCAAATGTGAACATCAAAGTGTCGGGATTGGACGGCGACAGCGGCCTGTTGTTGTTATCCTGACCCCAGACCAGAACGGTGTAAACGCCGTCGGCAGAGCCGTCCGTCGGCAGAGTTTCCTCAAGCACGAAGACGATGGTGTCGTTCCTGACCTCGGTATGACCGAGGACTGTGCCCATGTTAGGCGTGTAAACCACGACCGAGCACGCATTGAAGTTGACGCCACTTCCGAGGTCCTGAATGAAAATCCTGATCTCGTTCGGCGGTGCGTTGACATAGGAGCTGTCCGCCGGGTCACTCCATGTGATCTGAGGCGAATTCAGGTCAACCACAAACCTGAAGCTATCCAGAGATGTGTTGCCGACGAGGTCGGCCATATAGACCCTTGCCGTGTAGCGTCCATCGGCCGCTATCGGGTTATCGAACACGAAAAAGAGCGTATCGCCGCGCCATTCGCGATGTCCCGCAATCGCAGCGCCGAACTGGTTGACGACCGAGACCTGTGTGCCGTTGGTGTCAACTCCGGACACCCACCTCAATCCGTTGGCATCCGATGGCAGAACCCAGATCTCGCTCAGCGTGTCGGTTATGAGTGTGTCAGCGCCGCTCGCCTGCGAGTGCGAGACGACATAAGGCGGCTTTGAATCGTAGAAAATCGTCGAAATTCGGCTCGAATCAACATTGCCCGATTTGTCGTAAGCGTAAGCCCTTATGAGATATTCGCCATCGTTTGACCCGTCTGTTGCGATCGGAGGATACGGATAGAACACGATGGTGTCACCGAGCCATTCGTAATGGTCAAGGCCGATCGAGGTGGTGTCGGACGGGCTATCTAGCCTGTAAACCGCGAGGTGCGTGTTCTCCCTGTCAGGCCCGGCAAACAGATCCTGAATGTAGGCCGAGAATGTATTTAGCGAATTTGTCATTGTGCCGCTGTCCGGGATGAAGGCCACGCTCGGCTTTGTGGTATCGACGATGAGTACCAGCGTGTCGGTCAACAGGTTGTTGGCATGGTCGTAGCCCCAGACGATGACCTCGATCTCGCCCTCAACGAGGCTGTCGAAACGGAAACCGAGCGTATCCGGTGGCAACCTCAGGTAGTTGGCCGGTGAGGCGTTGTAGTTCTCCCAATTCACGAGGATGCTCAATCCGCTTGTCCCGAAATCTAGGCCGGATGTGGCATCGCTCAACCTAACCTTGACCGTCTTGTTGTAATCGGTCTCGAAGTTGCGGTTGAGGTAGGAGCTATCGGATGGAGCTGACCACAGAACCTGAGGCGGCTGCGTGTCATAAATGAAATGGAATGTATCCTCAACCGTTTTGCCGACATTGTCTTCCACATGAACGATTATGGTAAACTGGCCGTCCCATGTCCCATCCTCAGGGAACGGATTTTCGAGTGAGAACAGCAGGGTATCGCCCACAAAAGTGTATGTTCCGGGCACCTCACCGCCGTCAGGTCGGTAGATGTGGATGTAAGACACGGACTTGTTTATCCCGCTCCCCCTCTCAACGACGACGGCGTAGATGTTTTCCGGGCTCGCATTAACATAAGCGCTGTCAGCAGGATAGACATCGGTCACGATCGGGCTGCTCAGGTCGATGATGAATGTCGATGATGTGTCCGCAGAGTTGCCAGCGCTGTCCGTTGCCGTGACCGTTATCATGTATGTGCCCTCTTCGTTGAACCCGTATGCTGGATCGTAGAGCGTCGGATCGATCGCCCATTTCAGGGTGTCGCCATGATAGATCTGATTACCGATCACACCCTGCCCGGTGTTCGTGTTCACAAGCCTGATGAGCGAGAAGTTGACATCGAGTCCTGAACCGGCGAAGCTGCCGAAACTGTCGTTGACGACCGCAAATATGGTGTCGATCCCTGTCACAGAATCCTGAAAAGTTGAGCTGTCAGGCGGCCAGAATGTCGTTATGTGGGGCGGCCTTGTGTCGTAGATGATCAAAGAGCGTTTGGGCGTGTAGTTTCCGGCCTTATCCACGGCATCGACGGCAAAGATATACTCGCCGTCATCTGAGCCGTCGCGCGGTATCGGCGAAAGTGGCACAAAGACCACCGTGTCCCCGCGCCAGAAAGTGGTGCCCTCGATCGTCCTCACATTGCGCTTCTCAAGTGACACGGTCGTGCCGAGCGTGTCAACGCCGGATATGGAATCCCGAATAACCGCCATCACCGTGTCCAGCATGTTCGTCGGCGAACCGGAATCCGGTATCGTGACCACAGTCGGAGCAACCCTATCGACCGTGAACCTCACGGTGTCGAGCATCGTGTTGCCGGCCCTGTCCTGAACCGAAACGATGAGCCTGTAATGGCCGCTGTGGGCGTTTATCGAATCCGTGATGAACGGGATGAAGAGCGTATCACCGATGTGCGTTATTGGGGAACCAAGATATGTGTCTCTGAGATAATTTTCGTAGTAGAGATGGACCGCTGCGGTAGCCCAATCGACGCCCGATGCGCTGTCCCGATAGATGCTGTCGATCACGACAGCATTGCCGTTTGCGATCGTAAAAGCCTGAAATGCCTCGCCATCGAAAGGCGAACTTGAGACGAGCGTCGGGGCATGAAGGTCACAGAGGGCTGTTACTGACGCCGTGTCGCTGTTGTATGCTGCATCGTAAGCAATTGCCGTGAAAGTGTTTATTCCCTCGACATAGGTGACAACAAGCGAGAAATTGCCCGTTATTGAATCGGCGATGGCTATGCCAATGGGGTAACCGTTGCGGAAGACGCGAACTTCGCTCCCCGGCTCGTTTACCTTCCCGTAAAGGGTATCGATGGTGTTGTTGACCAGTGTGTTGATGTAAAGTGTGTCAAAGGACGGCGACAGGTTGTCCACGACTATCGGTGCCGATTTGACATCCGAATCGAGGGTATATGGATCGTAAGCCGTGACGACGACGGTGTATGTGCTGTCGCTGTTCTGTGCAAGGAAGTTCCCATTGTTGTCCCTTCCGTCGAATGTCAAGGAGTGGCTGCCTCCCTGCATCACAGAATCGCCGATCAGCGTCCTGACGAGTGTTGTTGTATCCCACTGTGTAGGAGAGTTATAGACCCTGACAGTCACATGAGCTTCTTCGGAGATGGAGAACTGCACGAGCGCTGCATCAGCTCGCCCATCAAGGTTGGCGGGCGAGATAACCGAAGGTGAAACGGTCAGGGAATCGACATTTGTCGGTATCGAATTCGCTATCACATTGCCCGTGTAAAGCTCCACATTGTAGGACTCATCCTGTGCCTGAATGCTGAATGTGTAAAGGCCATCGGGTATGTTATCAGGTCCCCAATCCGTGAAGTAATTACCGTCTCCCCTATAAACATCGACGAAATCAACAACATTCACGACCTGATTGTTGATGTCCGTTATCGTTATCGATGCGTTACCGGTAAATGCGTAAACTGGAATCAGAATTGAAACTCCCGGATCAAGGGAGTCCATGTTTGTTACGATGAATGACCCCGTGTAGAAATGCTCAAACTTGTTCAGCACATAAGTTTCTGGTATTCCAATCCTTATGTCCTCGTTGGGCAGAGCGGTAATGTCGATGGCCCTGTTGGCGTAGTCGAAGAACCTGAGATCCACCTGCTCAAGCCCCTGAAGGCTGCCGACAGACAGGGCGAGATAGACCGGATAGGGGAATTCTATGATGTTATCGACATGTCCATCAGCCGAATCTACCTTTGCGTTGGCAACAAACACGCCATGACCTGCACCGTCCTGATACCACAACTGAAGATAACCGATGCCGAGAGGCGGCTTGCGGAAAAACAGGCTGTCCTCAGGACGGTAGCTGCCTGTTACCGAA
>JALVZN010000057.1 GCA_027037615.1 Caldifarciminota bacterium
CGAAGATCTCGGTTACAGAGATGCGTTCATCTGCATGGCCAAGACCCAGTATTCGATCTCGGATGATCCGAAGAAATTGGGACGCCCGCGCAACTTCCGCATAAATGTGCGTGAGGTCAGGTTCTCCGCTGGCGCGAGGTTCGTTATTCCCGTCACCGGTGACATCATGACCATGCCGGGCCTGCCGAAAGTGCCAGCTGCTGTCAATGTTGACATCGATGAGAACGGCGTCATAACAGGCCTGTTCTGATAAAAATTGCAATTGCCGCGGAAAAGGAGAGGGGGGCTTAACGCCCCCCTCTTTTCAATTGGAGGGTAGAACTAAAATTTTGTGGAAGTTTTCTACCTGTTGTCTCAGATTTTCCGCATCGGAATCGTTGTAAATCACGAAATCGGCTCGTTTCGCCTTTTCATCCTGAGGCAGCTGATGTCGCAGCATGTTCCAGAACGCACTTTCGGGGTAACCTGTGCGTGCGACGAACCTGCGCATCGCTTCCTCCAAAGGCGCTTTCACCGCTACGACTTTGTCGCAGAGGCTGTCAAGGCCGAGCTCGAACAGCAGGGCGCCATCAACGACGACGACGTCATCGCCCGATTTCTGCCGAACTGCCTCAATTACGAGCTCTTTCAGTCGAGGGTGGACGATAGAGTTGAACTTCGGAATGAGCTCAGGATGCTCGACAAAGATGAAATGACCAAGTTTGCGCGGGATCAGGTTGCCATCACTGTCAAAGAACCCCTTACCGAACGCTGCTTCGATGTCGCGTCTCGACATCACCGTCGCCGTCTTCCCCAGCCTGTCCATATCAACAATGCTCCTGGACGGGACGAGGAGCGATGCGACGGTGGACTTACCGCTTCCGGGTATCCCTGTTATCCCGATCACCATCATCGGGTCTCGCCGATTTTTTGAGCTGCTCGATTATTGGGCGCAGGTATTTCCTCGATGGGTCGAGCTTGAGCGCCTTCTCGAAGTATTCGATGGCCTCTCCGTTTTTCCCCAGCGCCTGAAGGATGAACCCCATGTGCTCGTTGTATTCCGCATCATCCGGGTTCTTCTGGAGCGCCATCTCCTCAAATCTGGCGGCCTCTTTGTATTCGCCCTTTCGGTAAAGCACCCACGCCTTTGTGTCGAGGAAATAGTGCGATGTGGAATCCTTTGCGAGTGCAAGGTTGATGAGCGAGTCCGCTTCATCGATGCGTGAGTTGTGTTTCGCCAGCATGTATGCCCAGTTGTTCAGTATCACCGGGTTGCCGCTGTCGATGGCCGCCGCTCTCCTGTAAGCGGAATCTGCCGCCACGACATCGGTGTCATAGTTGTGACGGGCGTAAGCGACCCAAACCGATGCTGAATCCGGAAACCGCTTTATGAGCTCTTCAAACAGGGTATCCGCCTTTTCCCGCTGTCCGACATCGTCCAGCAGCAGGGCATAAGTCACGCCGTAACTCATTTCTGGCGATAGTTTGTAAGCCTTTTCGATCCAATCGAGCGCTTCGAGCGTGTCATTCCTGTAATTCAAGTTGACATAGTAGCAAACCCACGCCGCGCGGGCGTTGTTTTTGAGCTTTTTGGCGATCCGACAGGCCTTCTTTGGCTTCTCTTTGAGCAGGTAAATCATGGCCTCAAGCAGCCTGTAATCCTCGTTGCGCTTATCGTATTTCACTGCCAGTTTGGTTTCTTTCAGCGCCATGTCGGTGTTTCCGATCTCGTATGCTATCCGTGCGAGCGTGTAGTGGGCTTTTGCATTTTTCGGATCGAGATAAACGGCTGTTACGGCGCTTCTCAGCGCTTTTGGCAGGTCGCCAGTCTGTTCGTAACATGTGGCGAGAATTGAATAGAGTTTCGGGTCAAACATGAATGTCTTTGTGAGCTCCTCGGCCATCTGGATGGCTTTGTCGCACTCGCCCGTGAGTTTGTATAAATTGGTGAGATGCAGGGCTATGCCGAAGTCCGCCATGCCAACCATGTTCATGTAATACTCGTAAAGCTGCGTCGCCTTCTGGTAATCGCCTTTTTTCTCGTAGGCCGAAGCCAGAGCGAGCAGAAGCTCAGGGTCTGAACCTGATGCCGTCGTGGAATCGTATTTCTCGAGGTAGAAAATGGCCGAATCGGGCTCGTTTGCCAGCAGGAACGACAGGCCGAGCGCACGCAGCAGGGAGGTCGAGTCCGGCATCTGTTTGACGGCTTCTTCCAGCAGTTTGATGGCCTTTTCGGGCTCGCCGATGTTGGCATACACGCGTCCGGCGAATGCCTTGACGATGGGGTCGTTCGGCGTAAACTCCATGAGTTTGTCCAATTCGCTGCGCACCGTATCGAGCTGGTTCTTGAGGAAATAGGCCTGTATCAGGTAGATCCAGACATCACGGTCGGGCTTTTCCGAAAGTGCCCTGCGAGCGATTTTTATTGCGCTGTCGGGCATGTTGTTGGATAGCAGGAGTTCCAGCGTCAACTTTGTGGCGCCGACGCTCTGGAGGAAACGGAGTGCGCTGTCGCTCTCGCCCATGTATTGCAGGTATGTGCCGAGCAGGGTGTGATAGATTGAGTCGGGCGAGATCACCTGTGTCCTGCCGCCATCGGGCGATGTCGATACGACTGCCAGCAAAACGATTGAAATCAACGACATATCAACCTCCGACCTTCAGGTAAGGCGCAGGGTTTACGGGAACGCCTTTCAGTCTGACCTCGTAGTGGACATGCGGGCCGGTTGTGTGTCCGGTCATGCCCACGAAGCCGAGCACCTGTCCCTTCCTGACCCGTTCGCCTTTCGACACCCTGACGCTGCTCATGTGTGCGTAGAGCGTCTCGTAGCCGTTTTTGTGTTTCACAAGCACATGTTTTCCGTAAACGGAGTCTTCGCTGACATCCTCGACTATGCCGTCCGCCGTCGCTATGACCGGCGTGTTGTATCTCGTTGCTATGTCGATGCCTGTGTGTGGCCCTTTAAATCCGAGCGAGATGCGGTAGATTTTCGTCATTACGGGCAATCCGTTAGGGATTTCGGTTGAAAGCCCTGTCGATCTGGGAAGAGAAGGTCGAGATGCTGGCATGTCGTTGATGTCGGGAGCGTTGACTTCGGCCTGAGCGGTATCCGGTTCACCGCCGCCCTCCGCCATTGCGATGGGTGACCCCATCTCAGGATAGAGCTGCACGAGTTCGTTGTAGGTCATCTTGCGCAGCCTCTCGATGGTGGCCGAGTCGGCTCCCATCATCCTCAACACCTGCTCGCGAAACTGCTGAAGATACACGAGTTCCGATTTGATGCTGTCTATCGTGCTGACTTCCTCTCTCAGTTTGCGGTTCTCTTCCTGAAGCATGAAAACTCTGGATGCCGTCATCACGAGCCTTGAGTATGTGGCGACGGCGGCGACCGCTGAAATCACCAGCACGACAAGCACTCCGAGGATTATGCGCGCGGTTGTCTGTGAGATGAAAAACTGCTTGATGTCGCCTCTCGTCGGGATGAACATCAAGGTAAATCCATTGGTAAACCCTTTATCCGACCGCCTTTCCTTCCGTCCTTCCTCTTTTTTGCTCTCTTTTTTCTGAACAGGAGCGTCCTGCCCGTTTTCCTCTTTAATTTTCTCTTTCATCGTCAATCACCTTTATGTGGAGTTCTTTCAGCTGTTCATCTGCGACCCTATCGGGCGCGCCCTCAAAGAGGGCC
>JALVZN010000058.1 GCA_027037615.1 Caldifarciminota bacterium
GCCACGAATTTGCCACCTGAACCGGTGAGATCGCAACCACTTACAAGACCCAAAGCCACGATAGCCAAAGCGATCAGCAATATCTTTCCCTTCATCAACCTCCTCCGTTTTCAGTGATGTCCTTTAGTTTACAGGCAGCGATGGGCACTGAGAATTTGAGTTCACCCCCTGTTATGTGACACAGTGAGCTTAACCCCCGCCATCACAGCGAGCCACCATATTTCAAGGAAAAGGAACCTTGCGAGCACGGTGTCCCATAGTTTGAAAAACCAGAGTATTGCGAACAGGTAAGCGGCAAGCGTGAGGACGACATGCACAGCTACCCATTTGCCGGCAGAAGGCCCTTTTTCGCCCTCGAACTTCATCCATCCCGTCGGTAAGGGCAACCAATCGAAGAATGCGCCGATCAGTATCGGCCACCTGACATTCCATATCACAGAAGGTATGAAAATCAGGCCAGCGATAGCCACACACAGCATTGTTTTGTCTCTGTTCCTCATGGCCACCTCCTTTTGGGCACAAATTTTGATATGAGAGGCTCATGAAAGCAACATTGAGCAAACAAATACATGATGTGTTGTAGGGTAAAAAAAAACACTAATTGCATGTCCATAAAACGGAATAACATGCAAATCTTGGCACGACAGAGGTTGCCCACAACTTCGTTGCGCTTTAGCGCTTTATTTCACCCTGATCAGCTTACCCGTTAGGGTTGTTGAGCCGTGTTTCAAGGATACAAGGTAAACGCCGGAAGGCAGTTCGTTCGGGATGGCCAGCGTGTGCCAGCCCTGCCCGCTGACGCTCCACGATTTTACCTTCCGACCCGAAATGTCGTAGATTTCCAGCTCAGCGTCTCCCGCATCCGGTATGTTAAACCTTATGCCCCTGAAAGTTACGGCCAGCTGAGGCCCGTTTGAGACTCCTCCCTCTGCTCCCTCACCTATGGCGCTCAAACGGTTCAACACCTTAACCCCGCGTATCGTGCCGATCCACAAAAGGTTACGGAGCGTGTCAAAGGCAAAAGCATAGACATTTTGCGTGGCATTTCCGTTTGAAGGAACAGGTATCACACGCCATCCGCCGGGCTCCTTGAATTTCAAGTTTCCTCCGTAATCGCTGACGAAGAGCGTATCGTGAAAACACTCGATGCCAGCGGGATAGATGGCACTGGTAGGGTCAACGGGCATGGAATCAGGCCCTATCAGGCTCCATGTGGAGCCGTCGAACCTGGCCACTCCATAACCGAATGTGCCTGCAAGAAGCCCAAAAGGCGTTGATTTCAGCGCATGCACATAGTTTCCGCCAATACCTCCTGAGCCAATGGTTGGCAAAGTCACGAATCCGGTGCCGTCAAATTTTGCCACTCCACCTCCGCTCGTGCCGACATAAATCGTGTCGCGGTATTCGGTTATCGCAAAAACATCGTTGTCAGGCAGCCCATTGCTGGTGTCGTAGTATGTCCATGTGCCGTGATCCAGAACCGCGACACCGCCGTGAAACATGCCAACCCAAACGGTGGAATCATGGGCGACATAGACCTCGTGCACGCCCACCGAAGGCAGAATCCCGCCTGTCGTGTCGATGATTGCTATCACCCTGCCCCTGAAGTCAAGTTTGACGAGGCCGGCGTAGTCCGTCCCAACCCATATCCCGTCATAAGAAGCTCTCACCACCCGCACATACCATGCCGGCAGTGAGGAGTTGTTTGGAGTTATCCATCTCCATGTGGCTCCGTCTGTTACGGCAAGGCCACCATGCGTCCCTATCCACACCTTGCCGAATTTGTCTATGTCGATCGATGTAACGACATTGTTCGGCAGGACCGGGATGCCCGCCGTGGTGTCATCCCATTCGGTGAACACCGTCCAGCCGGGCGGCACGGCGTAGTGCGTTGTGTCAGGAGGTGTTACCCTGAATGTGTCGGTCACGGGATTGACGCCCCGATGCGCTGCTTCCCATGCGAGATAAGCGCGATAGATGCTGTCCATCGATGCCCATGTGACTATGCCGCGCCCCACCAGAGTGTCCACCTGCTCAAACATTGGGCCGAGGCTGTCGATCAGAATTGGGATGGTGTCCGTATGTTGAAGTCCCCAGACGAAACAGCTCCTTGCGTTTACGCGATCGAATGCCGCTGCAGCGGATGTTATCAAAAGGCTCGTTGTGAGCATGTCGTGATGCTCAGGATCACCTGCGATGCCGTAGTTTGCGGTGAACACGATCGGCCCGTGCGGATCGTGTGTCAGCCATGAGCGTGGCATCGTATCGACATGGGGACGCCACGGTGTCAGCCTCTTTGAGATGTTCGTCGCTGTATAGACCATCTTGTTGTAGCTTGCGTGATAGACTCCAGTGTTTTCCGCCATGTATCTGGTCCAGTAAGCGCCCATCATGTGGCCGTTGCCATCGAACGGCGCGGAAACTCCTGCTTCGTCAAGCAAAATCTTGACTTCCCTGAGCGAATAGACCGTTTCATGGGCATGGGGCGTGACCTCGTGTCCCATCGCTTCGAGATCGGCGAGGAGGCCAGGCCGATAGTGCTCAAACCCCTCGATGACGGTCCAGTCGAACTGGTTGGCAAGCACACCTCCATGAGCGGCAAGCGATTCAGCAAACATCTCGTAATTCTGTGCAAACGGATAGACATACCTTGAGACCAGATATCCGGGCGTTTCCTCAAGGTGCACGCCAAGGTTGAAGTAGAGCGTGGGCTTCGGCGGCGCCAGCACGCCTGACAGGTCGTTTGCCCAGACATTGAATTTGGTTCTGTCGCAGAGCTCAGCTACGCCTGCCGCAGCTATGATCACGCTGTTGTAACGCTCATCTATCGCCCAGTTGACGATGGTGTTCCAGTTTGCAGGGGCGTGATTTGCATCGTTGTCGGGCAGGCCCGGCGGGCCGGGCGGTGCGGCATGACGGGCGTATTCCTCGTCAGGGTTGAGCCTTACCCAGATGCCGTTCCTGCTCCATCCGCTGTATGCCTGATGGATGTGTGGCTTGTCGATGGCGACCTGAACATGGTCGTTCTTGCTGAACACGAGGATGACGGCGAGGTTCGGCACTTTTGAGGCGGCGTTGTCGAAATGCATGACAGCCTCCCTCCACCACCAGAATGTATCGACCTCACCTGTGTCGGCCAGTTCGGGCGGCCATGTGGACAGCCTGTTTCGCAGCGCCTTCGTGGCCTCAGTGGACAGGAAATATTTTCCGCGGTAGTGGTAGTTTGAGAGGCGGTAATCTTCGCCGGGGGTCAAAATCCCGTCGTTCGTGACATCCTCCCACTCACATCCGCCTGACATGGCAAGATCTATCGCACCGTTTGCGTTGCCGTCAAGGAAAACTCCTTCCCGAGGCGGATAGGTCGAATCGTATGCAATGCGGCTGTAATCGATGATGCACACAGTGTCGCGATAGGAGATGTAATAAGGGTTGACCCTGTCATCATCGTAAAAGCCGTTTCCGTTCCCGTCTCGAGTTGTGTCGCAGTCGTGAGAGCCGAGTTCGGTGAGTATGGTCTGGTTGGATGTGGGGCTTTCCCAGTTGACGAGATAGTCCACAAAGCTCAGCGAATCACCCCAGATGTCGAGCACATCCACAGTCAAATTGCCGCCGTTCGAGAATGCTACCATGCCGATGACGGTGGTAT
>JALVZN010000059.1 GCA_027037615.1 Caldifarciminota bacterium
AAAATTCTGAGAGAAACCAACACCACAAAAGGAGGTGCCAGGATGAAAGTTAAACCGCTTGCAGATAGGGTTCTTGTCAAGCGCATAGAGGAAGAGGAAGTTCGTAAAGGTGGGATAATCATTCCTGATACAGCAAAAGAGAAACCTCAGAAAGGGGAAGTTATCGCTGTTGGCCCCGGTCGTGTGGACGAGAACGGTAAAAGGATCCCCATGGAGGTTAAGGTCGGCGATAAGGTTATCTTCTCGAAATATGCCGGCAGTGAAGTCAAGATCGATGGCGAGGAATACCTGATCATGAGGGAGGACGATATCCTCGCGATCATCGAAGGTTAAAACCAAGGCAAAGGAGGTTAAGATATGGCAGCAAAAGAGATTAAATACTACGATGAAGCAAGAAGGGCTCTTCTGAGAGGCGTTGAGGCTCTTGCAAAAGCCGTTAAAGTTACGCTCGGCCCTGCTGGCCGTAATGTAATCCTTGAAAAGAAATGGGGTTCTCCCACCATCACAAAAGATGGTGTCACAGTTGCGAAAGAAATTGAGCTTCCTGATCCTTTTGAGAACCTTGGTGCTCAGCTTGTGAAAGAGGTCGCATCGAAGACCTCGGATGTTGCCGGTGACGGCACAACCACCGCTACCGTGCTTGCGGAGGCCATATTCCGCGAAGGCCTCAAAATGGTGACCGCTGGCGCCAACCCGACAGAGGTGAAACGCGGCATCGACAAGGCGGTCGATAAGGTCGTCGAGGCGCTCAAGGAGATGTCGAGAGAGGTCAAAGACCGCAAGGAGATCGAGCAGGTCGCTGCGATCTCGGCCAACAACGACCACGAGATCGGCGAGAAGATCGCTGAGGCGATGGACAAGGTCGGCAAGGACGGCGTTATCACCATCGAGGAGGCCAAGGGCATCGAGACCTATGTCGAGGTCGTCGAAGGGATGCAGTTCGACCGCGGCTACATCTCCCCTTACTTCATAACGAACCCTGACAAGATGGAGTGCGTGCTTGAGGAGCCGTTCATCCTCATCTACGACAAGAAGATCTCCAACATCCGTGAGCTCCTCCCTGTGCTCGAAAAAGTCGCTCAGCAGGGCAAGCCGATTATGGTGATCGCTGAGGATGTCGAGGGTGAGGCTCTCGCGACGCTGGTCGTGAACAAGATCAGAGGCGTGCTCCAGGCCTGCGCCGTCAAGGCACCCGGTTATGGTGAGCGCAGGAAAGCGATGCTTGAGGACATCGCCATCCTCACCGGCGGCCGCGTGATCTCCGAAGAGGCCGGCATGAAACTCGAGAACGCCATGCTCAGCGACCTCGGCCGCGCCAAGAGGGTGATCGTCAAGAAAGACACCACCACCATCGTCGAGGGCTACGGCAAGAAAGAGGACATCCAGAAGAGGATCGAGCAGATTCGCAAACAGATCGAGGAGACCAAATCCGATTACGATCGTGAGAAGCTTCAGGAGCGTCTCGCCAAACTCGCTGGTGGCGTCGCTGTGATCTATGTCGGCGCGCCGACCGAGACCGAGATGAAAGAGAAGAAGGCGAGGATCGAGGACGCTCTCCACGCCACCAAAGCCGCTGTCGAGGAAGGCATCGTCACGGGTGGCGGAACGGCATTCATCCGCTGCGTCTCCAAACTGGACGAGCTGGAGAAAGAGCTTGAGGGCGATCAGAAGATCGGCGCCCAGATCGTGCGCAAGGCGCTTATTGAGCCGCTCCGCTGGATCGCTGAGAACGCAGGCGAAAACGGCTACCTCATCGTCGAGAAGGTCAAAGAGAAAGAGGCTGAGAACCCGAACATCGGCTACAACGCACTTACCGGCGAGTTCGTTGACATGTTCGAGGCTGGCGTCATCGACCCGACAAAGGTCGAGCGCATAGCCATCCAGAACGCCGCTTCTATCGCCGGGCTGCTCCTGACCACCGAGGCGCTCGTGACTGAGATCAAAGAGAAAGAAAAAGAGGGGCCGCAGATGCCCGGCGGAGCCGGTGAGCTCTACTAATCCATCTCCGAGCTGGAAAATTTAAGGGAGGGGTTCGATGCCCCTCCCTTTTTTCATTTCTAACACACCGAAAGCTTTATTTGCTCTCTAACTGGTTGTATTCCTCCTGTGCTTCCTTCTGGAATTCTTCCGGCTTTTTGACCTCACCCTCAAAGAAATAGGCCTCAGCAGCCTTCCCGATCGCATAAGTGCCGGAATACGCTATGCCGGCGGATATGGCCTCTCCGAAAAATGGGACCAGTTTGACAAGCTGTCTTGCCAGTGCCCTCAATCCGACTGCTGCAGCCGTGTTTATCCCCGCAGCAGTCATGAATTCAGCGACTGTTTTGCTGTCGGTCCTGCGGCATGACAGGCCTCCTATGATAGCAATCATTATGGCCTGGAGAGGCGTCAGCAAAAATATGTCGGATACGGGGATAGGGATCGCTCCAATTCCCATGGCTATGGTGGAAAACCGTTTGATCAGGGATGTGGACAGCTTTTTCAATAGGGCTTTTCTTTTTTGAGCCTGAAAAAAGTCAAGCTGTGCGCTGCGCGGCAGGACTCCTCCGATGAGCTCGGAAAGCGTCTCTATGTTCCACTTTTCATCCATCAGGGCGCAAACGGGGATGACGCCGATGTATTCCACAGAATCTTTGAACAGGATCCCCTTTATCGGGTTGTCGGGATCCACAAACTGGTATGGAAGGGCGATGATGTTCTCAGCGGCGTATCTCAACGCCTCGTAAATCAAACCTGCTTTGTGCTGGCTCTTTTCTGGAGGCCAATCCCTTGGGTTACCAAGCACATCGACCTTTGTCAGAACCATGATGGTTGGCGGCACATTCCCGAGCTCGCGCCTCAAGGTGTTCTGTATCTCCCTGAACACCTCTATGTCGTGCCTGAGGTTCCTCAATTCCGGTGCGGCAATCACATGCATTATGACATCGGGGTTATACATCGTGATGTCCTTTTTGGCCTGTTCGAGCGGTAAGTCTCTATCAGGCGAGCCATCGGATTTTTGGGACATATCGATGGTTTCAAACAGGCCTCTGGAATCTATGATGTTCCATGCTGCATGAGATTCCGGAAAGACTATCAGGTATGGCCTTGCCTCTGCGGTCGTCGGCTTCACATCGCCCGTAACAGCCACCTGACGGTTTGCAAGCGCATTTATCAGGGACGATTTACCGTGACCGCTTCGACCAACGAGGAACATGTTGGGAGGGCGTGAGTTCCCGATGAGATCCTCCATCTCTTCAATGACCTTTGACAAAACGAGCGTCCTGATTTTTCCCCCTACCTCAGGCGAAAATTCGGATAACACACTATCAAACAGCGAATTCACCATTTTGATAAGGTCTTTGTATTGCTTTTTGTCTATGGCCATAAGAACCTCCTGTAAGTTTTAACAAAGGCAAATATTAGCCCAAACACACCGATTTGCAAGGGTAGGATTGCCCATAGTTACGCTCGGATCTTCGCTCACCTTCTCAGTGCAGCCTTTGAGAAGACATAGGGTGGTATCTTCACATCGAATTTTATGTCCTCGATGATGAATTCTGTCCCTTTTCCGCTTTTCAGGGCAAGTCTCAATTTTCGGCAGTTCTCTTTCAAATCTATATTTAGTTCCATCCATGTTTTTATCTTCTCCAGATTATTGTTATTCCGTGTATTACAGCTTTTAGCATCTTGGGACATATCAATCTCATTTGAGTTAACAGTCAGGTGGATAATTAACTTTGGATAAATAAAGCATACCAGAGACGGCTCTGGATTTATTACCTTGTCGCTGGTTGATAAAATACCCCCAAAGTTTATAAAATTAGGGATGCCATGAAACAACCGGAAAAGAAGGTAAAGTTAGAACCCACGATTGATGTGCTTATTGTGGATGATGATACCATTTTTGTTGAAACCCTCATCAGCGGTCTCAAGGAGAATTTTGGCGGTAAAGTCCAGGTGACCGGTGCAACAAGATACGAATATGCGAGGAAACTTTTGCAATCGAAGCATTTCGATATTATCCTCCTCGATTACTTCCTTGATGGAGTTACGGCAGAGGATATAATTCAGGAGTTTCTGGAAACAGGGAGTTACATAATAGCAATTTCCGGAGCAGCAAAATCGCAAGAGGCAGCCGGTATCGTTATGAAAGGTTCTAACGACTTCTGGTCTAAAAATGAAAGCTTTGAAAAGCTCTTTCTTAAAATCAAAAACTATATCGACCGAAAAGAACAAGAAATAGCCCTCCTTGAAGTTCGGGAAGAGTATCCCATATTCAATCTATTTTTAACAGCGAACAAAAAACTCATAGCATCAATCATATCGCTCATAAAACGGCTGGAATCCAAAGAATTTTTTTCTACTTTAATTGTTGGAGAAACGGGGACCGGCAAATCTCACCTCGTGTCAAGCATATACAACTACTTTAAGTTAAACAAAAATGTAAAATTCAAGAAGGTGACAAAGCTGCCTCACGGTGCAACGGAGGAAGAAATTCGACGGATATTTTCAGATGTTCAGGAGAGATTCAGACAGGGTGAAAATATAATTTTTCTTGTAGATGGTTTGCTTGATATCCCCCCGAAAGGCATGAAGAAATTGCTTGACATCTTAGAGTTTCATGACAACCTTTCTTACAATGAGACGGTAAAACATAAAAACAATAAAAACAGATTATATATTTTTGCTGAATCAAACAAACCGCTTGAAGAGGTCAAAAATAAACTCCCAGAGAGCGTATATCACAGATTTAAACATACCTTATGGGTGCCGCCCTTGAGAGAGAGGTGGGAAGACATACTGCTGCTTGCTGAGCATTTTATCGAACAGAAAACGAAGGGAAAAGCTGATGGAGTTAATTATCGATTAACTCATAAAGCTAAATTTTTCCTCTTGAATTTCAAATGGGAGGCCAATGTTTTGCAGCTACAAAATGTCATTGAAAACCTAATTGACAATATGAGTTTTAATAGAGCGGATAGCAAACTCGCAGAGATAAGCGAAAAAGACCTTCAGGAAACGATTTTAACTATGTATCCTCAGGAGCAGATTAATCTGAATAGTGCTGAAAAAGAGAGGACTGAGAAGGCGCTTATGGTGACAGATTGCAATAAGACCAAAGCTGCCCAGTTGCTTGGTATTTCTCGTCCCACTTTGAACCACAGAATGGCGAAATATGGCATAGAATGTTAAATTTTTACGCGCATGAACTTCGGGATGTAAAATTTCTTTACATATTTCATATCCGGTTGTAAAACAAAATCTTATGATTCTCAATATGCTTTCCAGAGCCTGTTGATCCCGATCATCGATTTAATTTTTTTATAAATTCCCCCATGATTTCCAACCTTTCGCTTCCCCAGGTTGGCAATTTGTTGCTGGTGAGTTTTAAAATTTGACACGGTGATTGAGCTGTTCTTTGACAAGGATGAGAAAGCCAGAGTGGATAAGGGCCTTCCACTGATTTACAAAAGAGGGCGGTGGCTTGGGGGGAGTTTAAGAATAGGGGAGCACCTAGAGCCACCGCTGGTATAAGAATAAGGTTTAAGAATGGAGCCGTCGGCGATTCAGTTTCATAAATAGGGTTCGCTGCCGCCATTATAAAAACTTTTTTATAAGCAAGCTCGGTAATTGTTTAATAATGCTTGATTTTTTCACGGGTTTATTCTTACGTATTATCTTGTTTAAGCATTGCAGGGTGGTAAGACTCACGGAGGCTGGCAACTTCGTTGCCAGCCTCTTTAATTTTTCTACCGTCGAATTGGCTTCAACGCCTATAATCTCGTCCTCAATCCCCAAATTTCCCATAATTTCCACAACAGCGCGCTCAAGGTGTTCAATCGACGCGATCTCACCAACTTTCATGTCGAGAGCAGCAGTCAACTGTCTTAGCCTGTCACAGGGCGTTCGACTGTCGAGGATTGAGTTGATGAGCTGCCTCGCTTTTCGTCCAATATCGAACAGGAGGACCTTTTTCAGCAGTTTCGTGTCGTCAATGTGAAGCAGTATGGAGAGATCCGATCGGATTATGGAAGCCATAACTTTTATATCCATTTTACGCCTTTCGCGGTAGATCCACTTGACAATGTCAGGTTCAAACCCTTCAACGATGGAGCTCACGATGATGTTGGCCGTTTCAGGATCGGGGAATACGGAGTCCGATTTAGCTATATTTTTCAAGACCCATGTGGAGTACTGAGACAGCTGTTCGCCAATATTCGTACATTCCCATAGCTTGAGGTAAAGTCTCTGGAACTCGCCACTTGCCATTCCAGCTTTAAAAGGAGGAGAGGACACCATCTCAGCTACCAGGTGCTCAAAAATCTCATCCCAGATATAAAAAGAGAGTGAATCACAAGGTAAAACAAGCCAGTGTTCTATCCTTTCGGGCGAGATGAAGCCGAGCGCCCGTCCCAGCAGATAGGCTGAAACCCGTTTCAGACGGTCGATTTCCTTTATAAAACGGCAATGTCTTATGACTTTTTCAACAGCAGCGTCGGATTCAAGTGAGCCTGTGAGCTTGAGCCCACTGTCCCTGTCCCCAAGGTTGCAAAGCAACACAACTGCTGGCACCAGACACGATTTGCACTCTGCAATATCTCTGTCTCCTACAACGACATCAACGGCTTTAACTGCATCGGCTATCAGAGGATTATGCTCGGCCTTTTGGGTAAATTTTTGATAGACACGAGGCAACTGTCGCGCCAGGCCGGCAAGGAACTTGATCCCCTGCATGGAGACGGCTTCGACGGGATGTCTCACGGAAAACTCGGCGAAAAGCGAAAACTCCCTGTCCAGTTTCACCTTTTCCTTGTGGTATTCGACGGAGATCCTTTCAAAATTTGCGGCGTATGGATTGGGAGGCGCGAGTGAGATCATCGTTGCGGCTTCTTTGATGCTTCTGTATTGGGCTGGCGTGTAAGTGCTTGCAAAATAATCAGATTTCAGTTGCAAAATGCCCTCATAATAGATCCAGAACCATGCAACCGTGCCAAGATATTCCATGTATTCAGCAAATCGATGGCTTGCCTTGGAAGACAGAATGTCCGCAATGCTAAGGACGAGCAGCATCGCCTTAAACTTGTTGTCTCCGCTCACATAAGGGATGAACCTCTTTTCGGGAAAGTTGTAACTGAAACCGGTTAGCAGCAGAAAATGGTATCTTATCAGGTCAAGGATTATGGGCCACGGATCGTTTAGCGCCTGTGCATTGAGCATTTTCTTCAAAATATCTGCGCCAATTTCGGGGTGCCCGATGAAATGAACCCTGATGCCATCGCCGACATCTTCGGCCGTGTCCGGCTTTCCTATGTCGTGGAAAAGGGCGGCGACAAGCACGACATCCCACAATCTGAATCCTGACCTTGTCCTCAAACCCATTGTTTCCCTGAGCCATTTCGCTACATGCGGATCGAAGAATTCGGAGGTCTGAAAGGCGTAAAACCCGCTTTCGCGGGGCGGAGAAAAATCGAGCACGACCTCTGTCCCCTCGACCTTGTCCCTGACAAGTTTGACCGCCTTAACAACATGTTGAGTGTGTGTCCACGCATCTGTGTAATGATACTTGATGCCCTGCCACAAACCATCAAGGCGGTTCAACTCCGGCACAACATTTCGGATTGCATCCCAATCTTCCTCCTCCAGCAACCCCACAATCCTCTCAAAATCAAGCATCACTACCCCCATGTTTTTGACTGTTGACCATGCAACCTTCAAATATAAATCATGTTAGGACAACATATTTTAAGACAAAACGGTGCGATCGGCCAAAAATTCATCTGAAGCTTGCCCGGACTTTTTCGATTTGAACTTCTACGACATAATTTAAAAAACAAAAGGAGAAATTAACATGAAGATAGCAGTGGCTACGGACGACGGCAAAGTCGTTAGATTTGGGCATTTCGGCGATGCAGAGATGTATGAGATATTTGAATACGAGGACGGGGACTTCAAACTCGTAAAAACGATGGAAAATCCCTACACGGATGAGAAACTCGGCATAACGGACCACAATGATCCCCGCAAGGCGGCCCTGATACACGATTTGTTGAAGGATTGCGATGTATTCGTGGGGCACTCCATGGGGATGAGAAACCGCAAGCTGTTGGAGGAAAAGGGCATCCTCATGGTGGCATTGAAAAAGAAGAATGTCCCGATAGAAGAAGCGCTCAAAATTGCCTTGGAGGAAGCTAAAAAACACGGAAAACTCTAAGGAGCGGTCAGTCCCAACCGCAACAATTTGCCCTGATAGAGGTTTTTGTCTTCTAACTCCTTTTGTATGGCCTGAATGGGGGCAAATTTGTTTGATGTCCATTCGGGGGCGATCAGCATGTCGGCAGGCGCACGGCCGGCCAGCCTGTGGATGACGATTTCGGGGGACAGGTGCGCTATGAACAGGGCTGCAACTTTAGCGTAATCTTCGGGGGTGTCGAAAACCTTTACCTTGCCGTTTTCATAAAGCTTTGCAAGATCGGTGTTTTTGACGACATACAGGTGGTGCATCTTAACCCCGTTAACGCCCAATGCGCTCAAAATGCGGGCAGTCTCGATCATTTCCCGGACTGTCTCACCGGGCAGCCCCAGGATGACATGGGTCACCACTTCAACCCTGTGTTTTTGTGCTCTGAGAATTGCGTCTATCGACTCAGCCACCCCGTGAAACCGCCTGACTTTGACCAAGCTCCTGTAATGAAAGCTTTGAACGCCGATCTCCAGCCACACATGGACCTTATCCGAGAGCTCATCAAGCAGGGTAAGGACATCTTCTGAGACGAGGTCAGGGCGCGTCGATATGGAAATCCCTACTACCTCGGGGAACTCCAGAGGGATGGAGTAAATTTTCCTCAGATTCTCAATGGGCGCGTAGGTGTTTGAGTAAGCCTGAAAATAGGCGATAAACTTCCTTGCGCCAAACCTGCGGCCTATGAAATCCATGCCTTTAACGAGCTGTTCCCGAATCGGCAGCTGCGGCTCCACATACCTTGCGCGAGAGCCTGCTTCATCACAGAAGATGCACCCTCCGTAGGCAAGAGTGCCGTCGCGGTTGGGACATGTGAAGCCCGCGTCTATCGATACCCGATAAACCTTCTCGCCGAATTTCTCTTTCAGGTATGAGCTTAGCGACCTGTAACACTGCATGGAGGTTATGTTAATGCAGCATGGGATGTTGATAAAGTCATGGCGAATTTATGCAGAGGGCGCAGGAGCCAGCCCGCGCCCTGTCGGATGCATGCGGTTTGTATTCCTTATCATATCTCGATGTAGAACCGCATCGAAAGAGGGGATTTGCTGAATGGATACACGGTTATCAATTTCTGCTGTTGGGTGATAACGAACCAGCTGGAAGAAACGGAAAGGCCTATGCCTCCGATTTCTGCAATTCTGCCGGAGATTTCAATTTCGACAGGGAATTTCAAGAGTTTCATGGATATGTTTATCCCTATCTCCAGATCGGTTCGGAGACCCCACATATCAACTGAATAATTGCCCAGACTGACGGAATCCCTAGAAACTGCTCCCCAGACATTTCCATAAGAGTGGGTGATGGTGTTTTCCCACAGAAGAATTGGTGATAGCCTGTTTTCCCTGAACCTGCATTTTAGTCCGATCACGCCTCCGTATCCCGACATATCGGTTTCACGCTCATCAATTGTTGTAGAGAGATATTGGGTTAAAGTCTGTCTGGAAAAACCTGCCGTATATCCCATAACCACATTGATTTTTTTGCTAATCCCGTATTCCGCCACAAATGTGGAGGGCACCCTGTTGGGGGTCTCGACCTGAAGTCCAAGCTTCAAGCCACTCATCACCAATAAAATAACGATCGCATTCATGGCATTTCACCCCAGCCTATTTCTTCAAGCTCGGAGATATCCGTCATCGTGACAAATTTAATGAAGCGGCCTTGATCATCATAAACGGCCACTTTGGACGAAACGACCTTTTTCACCCACGCTTCACCTGTAATCCAGTCGTCTATGGTAAGGTCTGGAGCACCCTCATCGTAAGTCTTCAGATGCAGGGTATAAAACTCTCCCGCTGCCACATCCACTTCTTCAATTCCCACTATCTCCCTTGTCCTGAGCCATGGGGATGTGAACACGATCCATCGACTGCCAGGAGCGAGAGGATACTTCAGTGTAAGTTGAGGTTGCAAAAGCTGAGTTGGTTCTCCATCTCCGCCCCATGCAACGCTGTTCATAAATCGAGCAATCTCTCCTAAGCTGTGGAATGTCCTGTTTCCAATGCGATACCTCACACCGTCGGGATCGTTCCTGAAGACGGGCATAGGCACATGTTCACCCTCGATATCTACAAGGATAAGCCCCGTGTCAGAATTGCTATACCATACATAAGCCGTCTCGGCCGATATGGTGGATGAGTTCACATAGTAGGCTACGAACTTTTTGCAGTAGTATCCATCTTTGACCTCATACCCTATGTGTTTGAGCTCCACTTTCACATCGGTATAAAGTTGCCCATCGACAAATAATCTGTATCTCCACCGCATGAAGACGCCATCGTGAAAGTTGAATACAGTATCCCAGTTCTGTATCGGATCCGAAATAATGCACGATGTGGTAAGGATCACTGCACCGATGAGAAGGCGAATTAGTTTCATAATACCACCTTCTTACAGTTTGAAAAGCAGCCACAACGAGAATTTACCGGCAAATAGGTTCATCCCTGATACATTGAAAAAGCTCTGTTCATCGACAGAGGGGGAGTTCGGGGAATTGTAAATTGTCCTTTTGTTGTGCTTGTAAGTTAGAGTTACCAGATCCGTGCTGAGCTGCAGGCGGGTGTCCATCCCGAAAATCTTCACGGAGTATTCTGAACCTACTTTTAAAGCCACGGAGAAAGCTTGATAGTAAGTTTTTACCGAATCCTGATCATTTATAAAAGGTGGGGCAACCTCATTACTGAGAGAGTAACCGGGACGAATCTCCATAAAGCCGAGCAGGTTTCTGCCATTGTACTCCCGGGAAACAACAGGGACGAATATGTCAACTCCTACATCCGCAGTGAAAGAGCGAAAGTGCTGTGTGGGGGATGGGGGTGTATTGGAAATTTGAGTTTTGCTATTGAGAGTGCTGTAAGAAATGCCCATGTCGAACCCCAACCTCGTGCTTCCAACCGGTATCTGCATCACGAAGCTGCCCGGAACATGGGATAACGACGAGATGCGGAACCCAAAATATGTGTTTTGGAACGGCAAAAGGCTCAGCATGAGTATGGTTATAACGCTGCTCATAACAATAACCTCCTTTTAGTTGAGATAATCATTTTCGCGTCATCCAACTCATACCTTATCATGCGATAAAATTCTCAAGAAAATTTTTCGTAATTTCAAATCTTCCATGTGTGATAAATGCAAGCCTCATAAATGCAAGCCTCATATTTCATAATCTCATCTGTGATACCTTTGGTATGAGCGCTGTCGGGGGACATTGACAAATGTGATGACATGAATATAATACAAAATCGTCGAAGTTATAAAACCTATCGAGATCTAACATACCACAAACGGTTGGACTGGAAATTTGCCCGTTTTCCCATGATATTAAAGATTACACTTAAAGCTTAAAAAGGAGGTTTTGAGAGATGAAAAAGATGGGCATAGTGGTGGTAGCACTCGGAGTAGTGCTCGCACTCGGTGGCTGCAAGAAGCAACCA
>JALVZN010000060.1:0-6162 GCA_027037615.1 Caldifarciminota bacterium
GCCTTGAGTGCAAGCGAGATCATGCGCTCAGCTACCTGACGCGTGGCTTTCGCCTTTGCAAGCGTCGTCTTAATCCTGCCCGTTGTGAGCAATGAGATGACCTGATTTCTAAGCAACGATAATCTATGTTCTTTATCTCTGCCTAATTTCTTAACCCTTTTCATGTGTCTCATGGTTATTCCTCCTCGGTAGCGAAAGAGAGGCCAAACTCTTCAAGCTTTTCTTTTATCTCCTGAAGGGATTTCTCGCCGAGATTTTTAACAGCAAGGATTTCGCCCTCGGTCTTTGACACGAGATCGCCGATCGTCTTTATGCCGGCTTCGTTCAGGCAGTTGAGAGTCCTTTTGGATATGCCGAGCTTGTCGATTGGCTCATCAAGGATGTCCTTCTGGCCCTCAGGAGCCGCCTCGCCTTCAGGTTCGGCCTTTTCTCCCTCCGACGAAATCGATGAGAAGATGGCTTCAAACGACCGTTTTAGTATGTCAGCGGCACTTTCAAGAGCCCTGTCTGGATGAATTGTGCCATCGGTCCATATCTCGAGGGTGAGCTTTTCGTAGTCCGTCCTTGCGCGGACACGGACATTCTCAACTGTGTAGTTCACTTTTGTGACAGGCGAAAATATCCCATCTATCACGATGGTGTTGACCGGGAAGCCTTCCTTGGGTATGTCCTCGGAAGGCACATAGCCGCGCCCCCTCATGACATAAAGTTCCCCGATGAGTTTAGCATCATCGGATGTGAGGGAAGCGATATGGACATCTTTGTTAACGATTGTGACATCGGCAGGCGCCTGAATGTCGCCCGCTTTGACCTCACCTTCCCCCTCGGCAAAGATCCTGAGGGTGGCAGATTTGACCTCTGGATTATCGAATTTTATGCGTATCTTTTTGAGGTTTAAAATGATTTCGGTGATTTCCTCATACACTCCCGGCAGGGTGGAGAACTCGTGAAGCACATTGTCAAACCTGACGGCCACGATAGCAGCGCCTTCGATGGACGAAAGCAACACCCTGCGGAGAGCGTTGCCTATGGTAACGCCATAGCCGCGTTCGAGTGGTGTTATGACATATTTGCCGTAAGAATCGGTAACTTCCTCTTTTGTCAGGCCGGAAGGAAGTAAAAGTTCATCATAATGCATTTTTCACACCCCTCATCACTTAGAATAAAGCTCGACGATGAGCCTTTCGTTGATCGGATGGGTAATGTCCGATCTGATGGGCATTCTGAGGATGGTGCCCTTGTAGTTGTCTTTGTCAAGGCTCAACCATGCCGGCAGAGCGTTAGGGTCTTTTTCCTGCAGAGCTTCCTGAACGAAACCAAATTTCTTCGCTTTGTCCTTCAAAGTTATGACCTGACCGGGTTTAACGAGATACGAAGGGATGTTGACCTTCCTGCCGTCCACGATCACATGACCGTGTGTAACCAGCTGTCTGGCCTGAGAGCGCGATGAGGCGAAGCCGAGCCGATAAACGACATTATCGAGCCTTCTTTCGAGTATTGAGAGGAGGTTTTCACCGATGTTACCGCCCATCTTCCTTGCAAGCTCGAAATATCTGCGGAACTGCCCTTCAAGCACGCCGTAAATCCTTTTAACCTTCTGCTTCTCACGCAGCTGCATTCCGTAAATCGTGATCTTCCTTCTGCTGCTCTTTCCGTGAATTCCGGGCGGGTATCTTCTCTTGTTGAACGGACACTTGTCCGTGTAGCACTTTATGCCCTTGAGATAAAGCTTTTCGCCTTCCCTGCGGCAAAGTCTGCATTTTGGACCGGTATATCTTGCCATAGTTACTACACCCTCCTCCTCTTGGGCGGTCTGCAACCGTTATGTGGTATGGGTGTGACATCTCTGATAGCGAACACCTGAAGGCCAGCCTGCTGAATAGCCCTGATAGCAGCCTCGCGCCCCGGGCCCGGCCCTTTGACCCATACCTCAACCCTTTCCATTCCGAGATCTCTGGCCTCGCTTGCGGCCCTTTCAGCTGCTTTGGAAGCGGCGAACGGGGTGCTTTTCCTCGTGCCAGAAAATCCGACTGTGCCACCGCTGGCCCAGGCGATTGTGTTCCCTTTCAAGTCGGTTATAGTGACGATGGTGTTGTTAAATGTGGACTGAATATGTGCGATGCCCACAGGCTCAACCCTTTTGGCTTTCTTTTTACGCCTCTGAGCTTCGCCTCTCCTTGATCTTCTCGCCATAAATCAACGCCTCCTGAGAATCTATTTTTTAGCCCTTTTCTTGAAGATGTTGCCTCTCGGCCCTTTACGGGTGCGTGCATTTGAGCGCGTCCTCTGACCGCGAACGGGCAGACCCAGCTTGTGCCGAATCCCGCGATAACAGCCGATGTCGATGAGCCTCTTGATGTTCATCTGCACCTCTGTGCGAAGGGCACCTTCAACCTTGTATTTCTCAACCTCAGAACGAAGCCTCGCTATCTCCTCGTCGTTCAAGTCTTTAACCCTCTTGTTCGGATCCACATTTGCATCCTTGAGTATCTTTCGGGATCTGGAAAGCCCTATACCGTAAATGTAAGTCAGGGCAATCTCAATCCGCTTGTTCTTGGGTAGATCAACGCCAGCAATTCTCGCCATGCTCTACCTCCTAACCCTGCCTCTGTTTATGTTTGGGGTTCTCGCAAATAACCATAACGACCCCTCTACGCCTGATAATCTTGCACTTAGGGCACATTTTCTTAACTGATGAACGCACTTTCATGGTATCATCCCTCTCTTTTTCTTTTCCGATTATCTATCTCACAGAAAAATAGGCACTTATTTTAAGAAGCCAATAATAACCTGTCAAGGACAGGTGCGACACCTGTCGCAACCGCCTGCTTAGCTTTTCCGTCACATCTGTTGAGTGCTTCATTATAAAGCATTCCCTTATCTGTTTCATCGGGAATTCCCAATCACCACCATATGAAATTTCTGGAGGATGGGCTGGTTTATAATATCCCTGACACAATTCGCAAAATTTCAAAGGAGAAAATAAGGAGGACGGTAATGAACGGCACCAAAAAGGGGCGGATACTTTCAGGGATGAGGCCAACTGGCAGGCTGCACATAGGTCACCTTGTCGGTGTCCTTTCAAACTGGAGGAAGTTACAGGATGAGTATGAGTGTTATTTTGAGATAGCGGATTGGCACGCATTGACGGACGCTTACGACAAGACGGATCAATTGAGGGACAACATCTTCAACATAACCCTCGACTGGCTGGCGACGGGCATTGACCCTGAGAAATCGGTCCTTTTCGTCCAATCCCATGTCCTGCAACATGCTGAGCTCCATGTGCTTTTCTCGATGCTCGTCTCGCTTTCGAGGTTGCTCCGTGTCCCCACATTCAAGGAAAAGATTGCGGAACTCAGGGTCAGCGAGCTCAAACACAAGACCAAAAAGGTGCTTGAGCAGTCGGCAGAGACGGCCGTCAACTCGTTCTTTGAGATTCTGGAACAATACGAGCAGGGCAACCTTGACAGCGTCTCATACAAAGCTGTCCTGAAG
The DNA here is from genome assembly GCA_027037615.1 of Caldifarciminota bacterium. Taxonomy (GTDB): domain Bacteria; phylum Hydrothermota; class Hydrothermia; order B15-G9; family B15-G9; genus WGAI01. Next base: position 3,499 of record JALVZN010000060.1, read on the forward strand.
GCCAAACTCAAGGATGCGTTTATGGAGAGCTTGAAGGACGCTTTCACTGGCAGCGAGGAAGACCTCCCTTACGGTCATCTCGTAAATTACGGCCTTCTCGGGTATCCGATACTCCAGGCCGCCGACATACTCGTTTATCGGGCTGATCATGTCCCGATAGGGGCTGACCAGCTGCCTCACCTTGAGCTGACCCGCGAGATAGCAAGGCGTTTCAACTCAATGTATGATAGGGTTTTCCCAGTTCCGGAACCTGTGTTGACCGAATTCCCCAAAGTGCCCGGAACGGACGGCAGAAAGATGTCAAAATCCTACGGAAACACCATCTACATAAGCGATCCGCCGAACGAGATAGAGAAAAAGATCAGGAAGGCATACACTGATCCGGCCAAGATACGGAAAAACGATCCTGGTCACCCCGAACAATGCCCGATCTTCGCCTATCACAGGATATTCAATCCCGATGAAGTCCCTCAGATTGAAGAGGATTGCAAGGCTGGCAGGCTCGGATGCGTGGCATGTAAGCTCAACCTGATAAAGCACATGAACGAGCAACTTGAACCGACAAGGGAGAGACGCAGCAAATACGAGGCAAATCCCCAACTTGTCACCGAGATATTGAACGAAGGAGAGAAGAAGGCGAGAGCGGAGGCTGAGGCTACGATGATAAAGGTGCGAGAAGCAATGAAATTGTGGTGATGTCCGAAAAGACGATCCTGAACCTGATGGTGGCGTTTCTTGTCACGCTTTTTATCGGGGCAGGGATATTCTTCCTGTCGCGAAAACAGCTCACCGAGGGGCTGGTAACGCTCGTTGCCGGTGCATTGCTCTACAAATTTTTAAGCAGAAAATGAAGCGATGTCTTCACACTCTCGACAAGATTTCCTGCCTTAATGCAAATAATGACATTTTATGCGTTATACTTCAGGCAACTCAAAAGGAGGTAAGGAATGAAGAAGATGACCGAAAAGGCACTGCATGATTCCTTTGCCGGGGAATCCATGGCACACATGAAATACATAGTGTTCAGCGAGATAGCTGAGAAGGAGGGCTTTCCCAATGTCGCCCGCCTTTTCAAAGCCATCGCCTACGCCGAACAGGTGCACGCCACAAATCACGCAAGGAATTTGGGCCTTTTGAAAAAGACGGTCGATAACCTTCAGGAGGCCATCGACGGTGAGACATTCGAGGTTGAGGAGATGTATCCTGCATACAAGGCCATAGCTGATGTTCAGGAGGAGAAGGGGGCTAAGAGGTCGATGGATTTTGCCCTTCAGGCCGAGAAGATACACGCTGAGCTCTACACACAGGCGAAGAAAGAGGTTTCAGAGGGCAAGGACATAGAAATAGGCGAGATTTATATCTGCCCCGTTTGTGGTTACACCCACATAGGAACGCCGCCTGAGAAATGCCCCGTTTGTGGTGTGCCTTCAAGCAAATTCAAGAAGTTTTGAGGATTCAGGGAGGGTGCTTCACCCTCCCTGTCACATTTCTATCATCTCACATAGACGATCTTTTTCTGCAAGAGGCGATGCCCGTTTAAGTTTACCCTCACAAAATACACGCCGCTTCTTGAAAGCGGCAGCTGATAGCGTTCTTCGCCTGTGATTTCCATATTGACCGATGAGACCACGCGCCCGGCAACATCGAAGACGCTGACATCCGCCCTTCCGTTGACAAGAGGGTTAAATCTCAAGGTCGGCACACTGCCATCGAGAAATACATCTGCCACCGCTCTGTTGTCCTGAGGTATGGGATCCTCCTCGATGTTGATCAGGAAATTGTATCGATACGGGGTGTAATAAGACATGTAGTTAGCGATATTTCGATAGTCCCGTCCTGTCGTCGATGGATTGGGGCGCCTGTCGGTGGCCTGATAGATGAAGACATGGGTGTGGTTGGAATCCGCCCATGCGTCGAAGATTACCACATGATGGCGCGGCCAATCGATGATGTCACCGGGTAGCAATTCGTTCCAGTCTATCTGATGGGATATGTCCGGCAACATGCCTGTGCTGTGCTTGTATGGAAGCTGCCACGCCCTTGAGACGAGCCCGGAACAGTCCTGACCTGTGGCCCACCATGGATCGCCTCCTCCCGATATGCAGTCGTTATCGGAATGGGCTCCAGCCCGGTAGCCAGCCTGAAGTTTGTCCAGAAAACGGCCTACGCGATCCCATCCTCCGTATTCGTATGCCATACCCTGATAAGTGTGTCCCGCCTGATAATCGGGATACCAATCGGGGCATTCCGGGACAGGTGCCACATTCGCCGAATCGCAATACCATGTCACTTCCGCAAATGGCCTTGTGGAGTCCATTATCTCGGCCCTTGTAAGATACCTGAATTGTGTGATCATGAGTAATGTTAGCAACAAATTCAATGAAATCCTCCAGTTTGCTAATATTTTATAGGGTGTTAGCAGGGATTATGAGTTGTCCGACGCCAGTTTGATGGCACGAACTTTCTTAATTCGCTGTTGGGTGGCGTCGGTGACGATAAATTTGTAGCCTTTGTATTTGATCTCCGTGTTTTTGGCCGGGAATTTGTCGATTTTCGACATTATAAACCCGCTAAGTGTGTGAAAATCATCGGCATCGAATTCAATGCCGAGTATCTTTGAGACCTCGTCGAGGTCTATCTTCGCTATGAACTCATATTCACCGT
>JALVZN010000060.1:6172-11631 GCA_027037615.1 Caldifarciminota bacterium
TCGAACTCTTCCCATATCTCCCCGACGATCTCCTCAAGGATGTCCTCGAGGGTGACAAGCCCAATAACGCTGCCGAATTCGTCCACTACAATTGCGATCGAGATGTGGTTCCTCTGGAAAAGCCTCAGAGTATCAAGCACTTTTTTAGACTCAGGGATGAAATGGGCAGTCCATTTGAAATCTCGAACCCTGGAAGTGGCAATCTTGTCAAGGTTTTTGAGTAGTTCCTTTACATAGAGGATTCCAACAACCCTGTCGGACCTACCTGATACGATCGGCATCTTTGAGAAGCCGTATTTTTTATAGATTTCTATGGCCTCTGTTAAGGGCTGGTCTTCGCTGACGGAGATCATATCGACGCGAGGCACCATTATCTTTCCGACCTCCTTGCGCGATAAGACCAAAATTCTTTCAAGCATGTTGGCAACAAAGTTATCGACAACCCCCTTTTCTCTGGCAATGGCGGTAATTTCCTTAATGGTCCTCTCAAAATCATCGATATTTTTCAGTCTGTGCCCCTTGAACAACCTGTCTATCATCTTGCCTATCATTTTTCATCCCTCTTTTTGTCCCCATCCATAGCTCGATTTTCAAGGTGTTTTGTGATGTTTTCCACTTCCTGATCGGAGAACATAATGCCACCAGAGATAATTATTTTCAGAGCAGCTTCAGGTTTGATATTTAAAAATTTAACCTTTTCAGATGGCATAATCAAATACCAGCCAGATGTGGGGTTAGGTGTGGTCGGGACGAACACATTGTAGTATTTCTCTCCAAGTGCACCTCCGAAATCGGATGTGAGAAATGCAAGAGCATAGCTGCCCTCAGTTGGGAACTCTACGAGCACGACGCGTCCCAGAGAAAGTTTTTTCCTTGTAAAAATTGTCTGTGTCAGCTCTTTGGCCGGAAGATAGATGGTTTTGACAAGCGGAAGCTTCAGGATGAGAGTCTCTATCTGTTGAATCATCTCCTGGCCCGCCCAATGGCTTGTCATGGCGCCGACAGCGTAGGTCATAAGTACAACAAGACCAAGTGATAGCAGGGTCAATATGAATTTCGGAAGCCTGTTGATAAAAGGAACTAGTATCAACAAGTTAGCGAGTGTACCGCCGACCGATTCGATGATGATGTAAAACACATAAAGGGTCACGATAAGCGGCACAAGCGTGGCAAGTCCTGTGATAAAATTTCTCTTGAAGTCTTTAAGATGGATGATTTCGTTAACTATTCCAGAAGCCGATCGGGTCAATTCCCATTCAAACTTGACACCTGAGAATATTTTGCCCAAAACATTGCCGATCCTTGCGAATAATCTACTACTCGGAGGCTTATCCTCATTTTTTTTCTTCTTTTTATGTTTTTTCTTTTCCTTGCTCATTTTTAAATCGAGTTTTTGATCTCATTGTAAAGACGGGGCAACACCTCCCCAAATCTGCCTCTGAGAACGAAATCGCAGAGTGGCGTTAGCGGTGTATCCTCAACATTTACTTCGACAAGCACTGATCCGGCATCCTTGGCGATGTAGGGAAGGGAAGCGGCTGGATAGACGACCGCAGATGTGCCTGCTGTTATGAACACATCGGCATTCTGGGCGTAGTAAATGGCCTGTTCCATCTCCCGTTCAGGAAGAGGTTCGCCGAAAAACACCACATCCGGTCGGATAAGCCCTCCACACTCGCAGTAAGGAGGAAGCTGACCGTTTATCACATCGTCCATTGCGTAGGTTTTTCCGCATTCCATGCATTTGGCCCGGTAAAGGCTGCCGTGAATTTCTATCACATTCTCTGAACCGGCTTTTTGATGCAGTCCGTCGATGTTTTGCGTTATGACGGCGAAATCTTTGCCTCGGTTCCTGAGCAATGCCTCGATCTCCGCAAGCGCCCTGTGTCCAGCATTGGGCTGAGCTTTCTTCGCTTCCAGATACCGATCCCGATACCACTTCCAGACACTGCGAGGATCAGCCAAAAGCCCATCAAGTGAGGCAAAACGCTCCATATCATACTGACTCCAGAGGCCGTCTTTGTCACGGAAAGTAGGTATTCCACTCTCCTTTGACGCACCGGCCCCCGTCAGCACCGCTATCACTCTGGCGGAAATTATTCTTTCAGCTAACCTTCTGAGTTCCTGCTCCATTCTATCCTGAGGAACTTTTGTCCATCCGAAAAGCTATATGAAAGTTTACCATGGAATGTCTTCTCAACCGCTTTCGCTATTTTCTTGGCAAGCGTTTCCGTGGTGGTCTCAACGATATAATACCCATCCTCCTCGTATCGGTTCATGATCCTTGCGAGGGGATTCCTCTTCATCTCGTATTCAGCTTCGTTTTCTATCCTGCGTTTTAAATTCTCATATTCATCGGGTCGAAGCCCGTCAAGAGCAAATCTGACAATGCCCAGCGGGTAATGATCCCGTATCTTACGGCACGCAGGGCATTCCTTGAAATGCACTTTGTTTCTATCTTCCATCAATTCATTGTAATACTTCTCGTCCCAAAACCATCTTTTGTTATGGTAAATCAGCTTACATGTGGGACAGATTGTAGGGTCTTCATAATTAGTTTTGTCCATATAAGGGTCTTTCAGTTTGACATCATACATCTCGTTTCTTCTTCCTCTCATTTTCCATCCTCCTGGTCGTATGTAACAAAAAATTGGCTATCAAGCCAATTCCTACACTCGCATGCTGAACTTTTTGCATCACAATGCGTTTTCATGCGGAAATTATGCACAAAATGATGGTATTTTTCAAGGTCACGCACCGTTTTACGGCGTCCATGCCTTGTGAGATAGGCAAAACCCATGTAACACATCCATGACAAAATGCAACCCATCACAGAATGCATCGAAGCATCGCTAAGTTTTTACATCCCAATTCGGAGCTGTTGTTGAATTATCCAGACGACCATTCAAAAGCGGCATTTAGATGCTCGCTACTGCTACACAATAGCTAATCATCAGATTATTCAAAAGAATCTATGATTATGCTGCCCCCTTCTTCGGGTTTTTCGACTATGTCTTCTACCTTGAACGGAATCTTTATGTTGTATTGTTTAAGCGTGGTTACGAGCATTTTTTGTGCGGAAAGCCTCAATGAAGGATCCGTTATCTTGGCTTCAAGAACATCCCAAAGGTATCGGAGGGCATCTTCAACATCCACTTTGACATCTACCACTGTGTCACCGGGTATGTAGAATGGCGTGGTGAACTTTCCGGGCTCCTTGAGTTTCTCAAAAACAATGTTGAAGACATCAGGATGGCTTGCTCTCAATTTCTCAAGGAACTCGTTGACGGCTATGGCGAGGGTTTCTTTTTCGGGTTTCTTCTTTTCCAGCAGGTCAAGTCCGACATCGAGCTCCATCAACCTGCCAAGGAACTCGTAGATGAGATCGCCTTTTATGACATCGCCGTGCTGCGGTGCGATCACTTCAGGGAACGGATCGAGCATGCCAATCCTATCGATTGTGGCTCTGACGACGGAATTTGTAGGCATGTAGATGCTGTGGAACAGTGCAATCCCTGCCCATGATTCCTCGGTAGCGTAAATGCCCTGACCTTTCCTTGTATCGGTTCCTCCCATGAAGTCGCCGGTGAACAGCACCCGGCTCTCGAAATCGTAAACCATCATCGCACCTCTGAAATGACAGTAGTAAGCTGGCACGAATTTGATGAGATGGCCCGTTTTCTTGATCTTCAGTGTGTCGGTTCTGAAGTCTTCGATCGCCTTAAATCTGTTGTCCGGCAGACCATACATGTGGATAAGACGCCACGCATCTATCGATGCAAGCAACAACGCTCTCGGTGCTGCTGAGAGAAGTGCATCGAGGTTGGAAGTGAGGTCCGGATCCTGATGGCTCACAAAGATGACATCTATGTTCTGGAGCCCGCCGAATAGATGGTTAGCGGCCGCTATCACGCGGGATAGGTCAAGTTTCGTGCCCGGATCCATGACCATGTTGACCTGAGAGCCGTCCGGCCCGATGAACCTCTTGAAGTATATGTTTCTGTGAAATTCTGGCTCCTCGCTTCTCAACATGTAAAACTCTACACCAATTTGATGCAGACTATCTGTTATAGCCATTTCATTCCTCCTGCTGATATTTTACCAATGCACAAAGCGGCAGCGAAAGGTTAAGGCAAATAGCCTGAAAATCCAATAACACCACAGTTCCCACACGCTGCCGTTCTTCTTTAATTCAGATTTGTCCTTTCCAAATTTTAATGTGGAAATGTATATGTGCAACATGAATGGAAAATTTCACTGAGTTTCGAGGTGATGGCATGAAACAGACAGCTCATTTCTTCCCAATTCCCTTTATCAGGATCTTAAGCAGCAAATCCAGCACATCGTCGAGCTCAAGCTCTTTGTCGTCCATTTTCAGCGCCTTCCCTGTCGCAAGTGGCAATTCCAGTGCTTTTACAGCTTGAAGCAGGACAAATGCATATAGCCGCGTGTCGGGCACATCAAATACTCCCCGTTCAAGCCCTTCCATCAAGATTCTCTCGAGCATATTCAATTCAAAGAGGTCAAATTTCTGCCGTTCTTGTTCGATGAATGGAATCTGACTGTAATATTCCTCTGACAGGGTTTTGTAATAGAGTGCCAGTTCACGAAGATAATGAAACCGTGTGTATGTGTACTCCCTGATCTTTCGGTCAGGTGGGATGTTTTTTTCAACCACTTCCTGTAACTTGTTCCTTAGGATTTCGCCCTCACGGTTAATGATCTCGCGCAAGATGTCTTCTTTCGATGGAAAATAGTGGTAAAGTGTAGCTTTGGCGATGCCGATTTCTCTGGCTATGTCTTCCATCGTGGTCTTTTTGTAACCAAAATGTGAGATTAATTTCTTTGCGGCCTCAACGATGCTCGACTTCCGATCCATCTTTCCTCCATGCCATTTTGAGCGCTCAGGTTACGGGCAAAGCAAATAACCTCAAAATACGAGTAGAAACGATTATGACACAGGTCGATTTAGCAATTCTCTCGTGAGTTTGAAACAGGAGAACGGTTGAACAGCCTAAAAGTTTAACCATAGCTGCGTTACGGACAAGAGGTCAGATTTAAAGTGCGACCTTGTTTCTTCCGATCAACTCATTCAAGTTCAAATGACCAGTAGTATGTGATTCCGAGCTCTTTGAGCCTGTCTTCCATCTCAGGGGTGAAATCGTGCGCGACGACTATGGGGAAGACCTTTATTCCCTCCTGTGCCTCTATCTTTTTGAGCCTTTTCAGGAATGTATTTAGCTCTTTATTTGACATCCTGACCTTGCACTCACCGACGATCATCAAACTCTCATCGCCTCTTCGTCCATAACCGAATATGTTTATCTGGATTCTCTTGCCCCCGACATCCAGATATCGCCGCCTTAATCTGCCATCCACCTCGATGTTGAAATCACGCTTCAAAATGCCGGGCAGATATTTGTAGGTCTCGTTTTCAAGTCCATATCCAACTGAGTTGG
>JALVZN010000061.1 GCA_027037615.1 Caldifarciminota bacterium
GCCCCTATGTGCTTGACATAATTCCCGACAACCTGATGGGCTCCATGTCGTTGATAGCCGACACCGTGCTGAGCATGGTTGCGTTCTCTCTCGGTCAGGTTTTCGAGATAAAATCGTTGTCCCGAGTGGGCAAACGCGTGTTCCTGATCTCGTGGGGCGAGGTGATCGGTGCGTTCATACTTGTCACAGTGGTCATGTATGCGATCGGCGTGCCGCTTTACGAGGCGCTTCTTTTCGGCGGCATAGCACCGGCGACCGCACCTGCTGCAACGGTCATGGTCATCAGGGAGCTCAGGGCGAGCGGCCCGTTCACGGAGACCCTGCTGGGAGTTGTGGCCATCGACGATGCGTGGGGCATCATGGTCTTTGCGCTTGCAGAATCGGTGGCGAAGATGCTGCTGCGGCATGGTGGTGGCCAGTCCGAGGTGCTGGTTTCGCTCATGCACGCAACGGTGGCTGTGATCGCAGCGCTTGCGCTCGGCTCTGCCATCGCTGTTCTGTTCAAATGGCTCTCAAAGTTCTTCCGTTCGGACACCGACATCCTGGTGGCCGTCTTCGGCGCGATTCTCGTAACATCGGACATAGCATCCTACTTCAACCTTTCTAACCTGCTGGCGAACATGGCGTTCGGCGCCGTGCTCGCAAACATCACCAAATCGCCCAACAAGTATTTCGACATCCTGAAACGGTTTGACTGGCTTTTCTACCTGTTCTTCTTCGTCCTGAGTGGCGCATCGCTCGAACTCGAAAAACTCAAAGAGCTCGGCTTCTGGGGCATAGTCTATACCGTTACAAGGCCGTTTGGCGAATATGTTGGCGCTTTCGTGGGCGCCGCAATCGGCAAAATGGAAAAAACGGTCAGGAATTACATCGGACTTGGGCTCGTCCCACAGGCTGGTGTCGCGCTCGGACTTGCAATCCTTGTAAGGCATGAATTCAGCGACACGATCGGTCCCGGCTTCCTGACCGTCATCATCGCATCGACGGTCATATCGGAAATAATCGGCCCCGTGTTCACACGGATGGCGCTTCGCAAGGCAGGTGAGATAAGAGCTTGATGGAGCTGCCCGTAGTTCTTGAAAAACTCAAGCCTATTGCCGAAAAGATCGAAAGCGAGAGGGGAATCAGCTCCAGCTGGCCAAGCGGGTTTATCTCTCTTATCCTCACTGACATCGCCCTGTCACACAAATTTGTGGCTTACAGGCTCACCGACCCGGAACTCGGCGCCGCAATCGCCGAGGAGATAGGCGGCATAGCGGATGCCTTCGCCCTCCCGGTCAACGCCGTGCTGGCGGACGCAGAGGGATGGGACCTCGCGATAAAGTCCGATCTGTCGAACATCATCATCGCGCCGCCCGACCTCAAGCTTGTGACATCGGCCATCTTCTACGAGTTCGTGACGGGCGACGAGCTGCCGCTCGAGGAGCTCATCGATGCGCTGATAGACAGCGGCTATCGGCGCGTTGGCTCGGTCGCCGAGCCGGGCGAGTTCGCATTGAGGGGGGGAATTCTGGACATATTCCCCATCGGTGACACAACGCCCAAAAGGGTTGAATTCTTCGGCGACACAATAGAATCTATCCGCATATTCGACCCGTTTACACAGAGGTCAACTGCCATCCTGAAAAACGGGCGTTTCACGGTCTCGCTTCGAGATAACAGCTCCAACAGGCTGGACGCCATCGAGTTCCATGATAAACCGGTTTCGGGCATCGAGGTCGTGCCAAACAGCCGTTATGCCGGCCAGTTTGAGCTCTTCAAATCCGATATAAAACGCTTGTTATCAACTGGTTATGAGGTTTATCTGCTGTCGAACGATGAGAGGAGGGGCAGGAGATTGGCATCGCTTGTTGGGGCGAAGTTTCACAGGGGCAGCGTGTTTCAGGGGTTCCAGATGCCGGCCATTAAATTCGCAGTCTTCTCGGATAGGGAGCTCACGGGCGCACAGCCGAAAAAACGCCGCATCTCGGTGCTTTTCGGCGAACGGATTGAGGATTTGACGGCGCTCCAGCCCGGCGACATCGTCGTCCACATCGACTACGGGATAGCGCGCTACGAAGGACTTGCGACCATCGAAGTCGAGCGCACGGTCTATGACTGCCTCAAATTGAAGTTCAAGGACGGCTATGTCTATGTGCCAACTTACAACCTTGAGGTGGTGCAGAAGTTCACATCATCGTCCGAGAGTCAGGTTGAGCCTGAGATAACGGAAATCGGCTCTCCGAAATGGCTGAAAAGGCGTGCCAGAGCGATGTCGGCGTCCTTTGAGATAGCCAGCGACCTTTTGAGAATTCACGCCCTGAGGAAAGCGCGCAAAGGGTTTGCGTTCTCGAAAGATAACGAGCTTATGATGGCGCTCGAAGCATCTTTCCCGTATGAGGAGACCGAGGATCAGAAACGGGTCATCGAAGAGGTCAAACGGGACATGGAATCCGAGCGCGTCATGGACAGGCTTGTGGCGGGCGAAGTCGGCTTCGGCAAGACTGAAGTCGCCATAAGGGCATCGTTTAAGGCGGTTTTGGACGGCAAACAGGTCGCCATCGTCGTGCCGACCACATTGCTTGCCCTGCAACATTACCGTTCGTTCACGGAACGGCTGAAAAACTTCCCGGTCAGGATTGCGATGGTCTCGCGCCTCGTCAAGTCCTCGAAAATCAAGGAGATACTTCAGGAGCTCAGGGAGGGCAAGATCGACATCGTCATCGGCACACACAGGCTTTTGAGGGACGATGTCGAGTTCAGAGATCTCGGCCTGCTGATAATCGATGAGGAGCACAGGTTTGGCGTGGCTCAAAAGGAGAAGCTGCGGAAAAAATACCCGCTGGTCGATACCCTGCGACTCACGGCAACGCCGATCCCGAGAACGCTTTACGCAGCGCTCGGCAAAATCTACGACCTGTCGCTCATAACGACGCCTCCGATCGGGCGGCAATCGGTTGAGACGATCGTCGCCGAATACAGCGATTCGATTGTGATAGAAGCGATCGAGCGGGAGATGAAAAGACACGGACAGGTGTTTTATGTGTTCAACAGGATAGAGGGCATCGAAAAGGTCGCAGAACGGCTGAGGCGGTTCTTCCCGGAACTCAACATCACAGTCGCACATGGCAGGATGAAGAAGTCGGAGTTGGAGGACATCTTCATCGATTTCTATGAGGGCAGGATCGATGTCCTCGTATCGACCTCGATAATCGAGGCAGGCGTGGATTTCCCGAGAGCGAACACGCTGATCATAGAGAACGCAGATAGGTTTGGCCTCGCAGAGCTCCATCAGCTCAGGGGGCGCGTCGGCAGGTCGATAGTGAAGGCATACGCCTATTTTCTCGTGCCGAAAACGATAAGCGAGAAGGCGAAGCGGCGGCTTCGTGCGCTTGCGACTTACCACCAGCTGGGCTCAGGGATAAAGATTGCGCTTGCCGACATGGAGATCAGGGGCGCCGGCAATCTGCTTGGCAGAGAACAACATGGGCACATAAACGCCGTGGGCGTTGAGATGTTCTTCTCCATGCTGGAGGAGGCCGTCCGCGAGCTGTCGGGTCAGGAGCCGCTCAGGGAGCCGTCCGTCACCATCAAAGGCATCTCCGCACTCATCCCCGAATCCTACATCCCCGAACCTGATGTGCGGGTGTCGTTCTACCGCCGCATTAGCAATGCACGCAACCAAAAGCAGCTCAATGAGATACGCGAGGAGCTGCTGGACAGGTTTGGCAGGCTCCCTGTTGAGGTCGAAAACCTGCTCCAGATAACATCTTACAAGTTGCTGGCGATGGAAAAGGGATACGACGAAATTCGGGTGTCGGAGAAGACGGTCGAGTTCATCAAAGGCAAAGAGGCCAAAAGCATCAAACGCAGCCTGCCGCTCAAGACCGTAAAGAACCTGCTCTGAGACGCCATCCGCCCCAAAACGAAAAAGGGGCGGAAATCAACCCGCCCCCCTTCACTTTCCGTTGAACGATTTGACCGCTCACTCCTTGAGAGGGAACGCCTCCTCAAGTTTGAGCAGTCTCTCCCAGCGTTTCTCGACTTCCTGCTGGATTTCCTCTATCAGTTCGGGCCTGTTGAGGATGTGCTTGTAGCGGCGCTGTGGCTTGAGGAATTCGATAACCGGCAGCGGTTTCCTCGGCTTGTAGTTGACCTTCCAACCTCCGTTTTTGTATTCGTAGAGCGGCCAGTATTTCGTTTCCACAGCGAGTTTGGTTAGATCGATGGAGAGGTCAGGCGGATAGTTCCATCCGGGCTGGCATGGGCTTATGACATTTATGAAGCTTGGGCCGTCAGCCTCAAGGGCTTTCTGCACTTTTCTGATTAGATCGCTCCAGAAGGCCGGGCTTGCCTGTGCCGCATAAGCCGGATTGTGGGCGATGATGATGTCGGTTATCTCTTTGCGCCACTGCAACTTGCCCGGTATGACCTTTCCAGCAGGCGATGTTGTTGTGGATGCGTATTTCGGGGTAGCGCTTGACCTCTGGATTCCCGTGTTCATGTAACCTTCGTTGTTATAGAGGATGTAGAGGAAATTGTGGCCGCGCTCAAGTGCGCCGGACAGGGCCTGAAGTCCGATGTCGTAAGTTCCACCGTCACCGCCGAACGCCACAAACTTGATCTCCTTGTCTGCCGGGATTTTGCCTTTGCGTTTCAATGCCTTGTAAGCTGCCTCGACGCCTGAAATTGTGGCAGCGGCGTTCTCAAAAGCGTTGTGTATCCAGTTAACAGGCCATGCGGTATAGGGGAAGATGGTTGTTGTCACTTCCATACAGCCGGTGGCGTTTGCTACGACAAGCGGGTAATCGGTTGCGCTCATCACAAGTTTGACTATGACAGGGAACGGGCAACCTGCACATGCCCTGTGGCCTGGCGCCAATGCCCTTTTCATGCGGGCAAGATCTCTCAAAGTTTTTGCTTTCTGAGCCATGATTTTCCTCCTATTCCCTCACGCCAACATAGGTTACCATGCGGTCAGGCGTGTTGCCGGCTGCAATCCACTGCATCTTCTCGATGACCTCGTAGAAGTTCTCAGGTGGCACATCGCGTCCGCCCAGTCCGTAAACGAAGCTGTGGATGATCGGTCTTTCGGAAAAATGGTAGAGTGCGCGGGCGATCTCTGTTGCCACAGGGCCGCCCATTGTGTTGAGCGAGTCAGCGCGATCCATCACGGCGAGGTATTTCACCTTTCCAAGAACCTGCTGGAGCTCCTCGTAAGGGAACGGTCTGAAGATTCTCAGTCTGAGAAGTCCGACCTTCATGCCCTTTTCATCGCGAAGGTCATCGACAACTTCCTTGCCTGTGCCTGCTGAGGAACCGAGCACGACAATTGCGTATTCCGCATCGTCGAGCCTGTAAGGCTCCATGAACACGGGCAGCTCAACGCCGAAGAACTCGGCAAATTCGCGATGGGCATCGTAGATGTGCTTTTTCGCCTCGAACATGGCCTCAATCTGGCCACGCTTGTGCTCGAAGAAGTAATCCTGAAGGTCGAGCGGGCCGACGGTTATCGGGTTATCCACATCGAGCACATTGTAGAGCGGCTTCCTCTGCCCGAGGAATTCCCTGACATCCTCATCGTCAAACACATCAAGGGATTCCATGCCGTGAGAGAGGACGAAGCCGTCCGTGGTGACCATAACCGGCAGGTTGGCCTTTTCTGCCGTCCTGACGCCGACGATGGTAGATGCATAGGCCTCCTGCACATTTTCGGTGTAGATCTGGATCCAGCCAGCATCGCGCGAACCCATCGTGTCGGAATGGTCGCAGTGGATGTTGATCGGTGCGGACAGCGTTCTGTTGACGACGCACATCGTGATCGGGAGCCTCAACGCACTTGCGATGTAGAGGATTTCGTGCATCAGGGCCAGGCCCTGAGAGGCGGTGCCCGTCATCACGCGTGCGCCGGCCGCCGATGCGCCAACGCATGCCGACATTGCGGAATGCTCGGATTCCACAGGCACGAACTCGGTATCGACTTCGCCGTCTGCAACATATTTCGAGAACAGCTCGACGATCTGCGTTGCGGGCGTGATGGGGTAAGCGGCGACGACATCAGGGTTTATTTGCTTCATGGCGAAAGCCATGGCCTCGTTACCGGTAAGCGCCATCCTTGTTGTTTTCCTCTTCGCCATGGCTATACCTCCTCCGGTGCCATTTCAAGGGCATGTATCTTGGGCGGGCACGCACGAACGCAAATGCCGCATCCCTTGCAGTAATCGTAGTCTATGCCGATCATCTTAACCACTTTTCCGTCTTCGGATATGTTCAGCATGATGGCATCTTCGGGACAGAAGACCCAGCAGAGCAGGCAATGCGTGCACTTGTCCTCGTCCCAGATGGGGCGCTCTACACGCCAATCGCCTGTCAAATATTCGGGTGAAGTGGGGACTCCCGGCACTATTGCGCCAGGCGAGATCTCCGCAAGCTCCTTCCACCCTTTCAATTCGTCCCATTTCCTCTCTTTGGGGGCAGGCATCATTCAACCTCCTCGTAGGCCCTTTTCACGGCCTCTATGTTTTTCTCCACGATGTCGGTCGAGAATTTGTGAGAAAGCCTTTCCTCGATGGCCTTGAGAAAATCGTCGAAAGGCAGAAGAGGAAGGACTTTTATCAAAGCGCCGAGCATTGGCGTGTTCGGGATGTTCCTGCCGAGTATGTCAAGTGCGATCTTCGTTGCATCGACCGTGTGAACCTCGAAAGGCTCTAACTGCGGGAACTTCTTCTTGAGATCCTCAGGCGATAGGGAACTGTTGGCGAGGAATTTGTTGCCGGGTTTAAGTCCTTCCACCACAGCTTTGGTTCCGAGCAGCGTTGGGTCTATGACGACAACCACATCAGGCTCCTTAATTCCGCTGTGAATCCTTATCGGCTTGTCCGATATGCGGTTGTATGACTTAACCGGAGCGCCACGACGCTCTGGCCCGTATTCAGGGAAGGCCTGGATGTATTTGCCGGTCTTGGCGAGCGCCTCCCCAAGCAGCAGGGCCGCGGTCTTGGCACCCAGTCCTCCGCGCCCGTGCCATCTTATCTCAAAGGGCTTTTCCATTGTTCATCGCTCCGTTTGTTTTTATTCACCCTTTTACATTTAATCCTTAACAAAATTGCTTTTTACCCCCTACGGGTGAATATCGATCACCGCCCAGGGGAAAAGTAATCAGTTGTATCTCTATTTTATTGCGTAGATGTGAGGGGCGTCAATCGCAAAAATCGCTCAAATACAAGTGAATTAGACAAAGGGGGCGGCTTTCGCCACCCCCTTTAACAAGGATGTAGATCAAGGGCATAGTGGTGTCAAATTAAGGTTTCTTCTTTTTCTTCGGCTTCTGCTTGTGCTCTTTGATTATCTTGATAAACAGGCTGTTGCGGCGTCTTGATCTCAGGTCGTTGACCCCATCTTTGTCACGGTCAACGAATGTGTCACGCTTGACCGTCTCACGATGGGTTTTTTTGACCGGGTTCACTGCCGTTGAATCGGCAGCCCCGAGAACGGCCGACGCATGAAGGAAACTGATGGCCAGAATGGCGACCCCAATCTTTGTGGCCTTCATTTTCCCACCTCCTCATTGATGCCATTCCTGAAAATGGTTCTGTGCTTTTTCTTGTCGTCAGTCTTTCTCACCGATGTCCTGCGGTGGACGCGGTCGCTGCTCCTGCTCGTGGAGCGCCTGATCGTCCGCCTATCCTTCTTTTTGTCGTCGGTTGAACGGATCTTCGATCCCGTGTCTTCTTTATCCGTTTTGCTCTTTGAATTTCTGGATGGGGTGCTGCGCCTGAAGATGACGCGCTGGTTGGTTCTCCTGTCGGACTGCTTCTTATCCGTATGATCAGCTTTATTCCTGACGACTGGCACCGAAACCCTGCGCTGTGGTATGTCGCTCCTGTCGTTCCCGACATTGACCTCGCCTGTGATGTTCCGCCATCTGCGGGTCCTCGAAATGCGTTTCGCGTCCCTGTCCGTTGCGTCATCTGACGGTTTCGGCGTCTCGATAGGGCTAACGCCTGAGGTCGATGGCCTTTTGATGCGTGGTCTGCGCGGCACGACAGTCCGCCTGTCCGCTGCATCTGTCGGAGTTTGGGGCTCGATCGGGCTAATCCTTGAAGTGGATGGCTTCTTGACGCGGGGGTTACGCGGAGCGGGCGTTTCCCTGTCAATTGCGCCTGTCGGAACAGTGACCTTCGACTTCAGAGCGGGGTTCAGCTTCGTCTCCCTCTCGATTTTGGCGCTGACGATCGAGGGTTTGAGTCTGCTGATCGGCGATCTTTCAAGGACTTCGATGGTCTTCACGCGCTCGGAAACGAGCTGAGTTTTGACTTTGGGCGGTGGAGGCGTCGGTTTGGCGTAGTCGATCGGCGGCTTTGTTGTCCAGCGAGATTTCTTCGTGAAATCGCCAGTGTTGACCTTGACAGATGAAGTGCGATACGGCTTGGTGTATCTTCCCTTCACAGGCGGTCGATACCTGTAAATCGGGTCGCAGAACGACCTCCGATCGACGATGTTGATGATCGTTATGTTGTTGATGACGATGATGGGATTGCCCCACGGGTCGAGCGGTGCCCATGCTATCCAGTCGGGGCCATACGACCACGCCACCCATGCAGGTGCAAAATCGTAGCCCGGCACCCAGATCCAGCCGACACCTGCCACAAACGCCCATCTCCCGTAATGAAACGGCACCCAGCCCCAGGGCTCATAGGGCACCCAGACCCAGCCCCAGCGCGAACTCCAGACCCAATGTCCATTTGCATAGGGCCGCCACGATGCGTCAACATAGGGCACCCAGACGAGGCCGTAGCCCGGCACCCTGCGCCAGCGCCCATACATGTCCAGTTCGGAGAGCCCAACATGGATGTAGAGGCCAAGCCGCACCTCGCCGTAGTAATCAGAGCTCGGCCGCCTCAAAACATCCCTGTCGCGCATATCGCACCACCTATCGAACGCATCCCTGTCGTAATACCTGTCCGTCCAGACGAGATCACCGTCTGCGTTGATGTAGGCAATTCGGTGCGTCCTCAAAACCCTGCGCCCATCGGCATAATGCAGGATTGCGCCCTCCTTCCTCACTATCACATAGGAATCCCCGTTGTCATCGACCTCAACACGCACCTTGCTGCCGCGATACGGCTCAACATCGCCGCCTGTGAAAGCGATATGCAGATACCTCATCCTGGTCCAGTAGGGGACGCTGGCTGCAACGATGCCGTAAACAGTGGTGACGAGCGTCGTGCCGTCTTCTTCCATAACGGTGAATTCAGCCTCCGAAAGCTCATCGAGCCTGACCACCGTGCCGTCGGACAGCTGAACCTCGACCCTGCTGCCCGCTTCCGTCCTTATAATGTCTCCTTCCTCGACGATCGTGTTGATCGTGGCATACCCCCATCTGTCATCGTCAACGCCGATGATGAAAACATCGCCATCGATGAAGCTTATCCTGCCCCATCCTGCCCCGTTCGCAGACACAAACGGGGTCAAAAGCCCGATAGCTAACAGACAATTACGCAATAGCTTCATGTTTTCACCTCCCCTCGACTTCCGCTGTTTTGACATCTTTGATTGCCAGCTCACGGTTGCCCTGATCGACCTGATAAGCCCAATCGAACTGGCAATATCCGGGGCCAAGTGCTGTGACCCTGAATTTGGCATAGTGCATGTCGGCAGTCCTGACTATGTAAGAGTGTCCGCGAATGAGCTCCACCCATCCGAGCCGCGACCAGCCCTCCTCAGGCGCGTAATCGATATCGTCAAGCGATTCGGTGTAACCGAAATCCTGAATCTCGGTGCCGTTCGTCGTGTTCATGAAATGCAGGCCGTAAGTTGTGTCGTATTCGTAGAAGATGTCACAAAGGACATCGTTGTAACTGACCACCTGAGCGGTCGAAAAGTCCCATCCGGCGTTATTCGGATGTGTGTGGTAATCCCTGAGTATCACATTCTCGCCGGACGGACGGGGCGTATCGAAAACGAGCTCATCCGAAAGGTCGCTCTCATTGCCGTGAATGTCAAAAGCGCTTATGGCGTAGTAATATGTGCGCCCGTTTTCAACATCACGATCGATGTAAAATGTGTCGCTTGTTGTCCCAATGCGTTCAAAATAGCCTGAGGGCTGGTCGTTTCGATAAACATGGTAGCCCGCAAGGTCGTTCTCCTGATTGGCGAGCCAGACCAGAGTTACCTCACCATCTCCCGTAATCGATCTGACGCCACGAGGTTTGAACGGCGGCGTGGTGTCCTCAACATACTCATCGCACCCCGTCATCGCCGTTCCCAAAAGGAGCAGAGCTGCAAGGCCAACCATCGACAACCTGTTCATGTTCATCCTCCTTTCTTCAGTTTTTGAGTTTGCAAATTTTATGCCATTAAACAAATTTGGCTCTATGACAGCGAAATTCGGTCGGTTACTGAAATCAAGCCGCACTGTTCCTGTGCATAAGCGGCGTCCTACTGCACAGATTTTGTGCAAATATGGTCGAAATCGGCAGAGTAGGGGAGTGAAAACGGGAAATCGGGCACGAAAAACATAACCTTTATACTTTTGACCGTCATGAACGGAACGGGAAACGAAAGCGGAAGGGTTCCTCCCCATTCGATAGAGGCCGAGATAGTCGTTCTCGGAGCGATGCTTCTCGACGATAATGCGCTTTTGAAAGGCATGGAGCAGCTGCGGGAGGAGGATTTTTACTTTCCGCATCACAAAAAGATCTTCAGGGTCATCCATGATCTTTTCGAGCGAAACACCGTTGTCGATGCCATAACCGTCAAGGACGAACTGGCTCGTCGGGGCCAGCTTGAGGAGATAGGCGGCGCCAAATACATTGCGGAGCTCGTCTCGATGGCCTCATCGCCCGCAATCTTCGACCGACATCTCGACCTGTTGATAGAGAAATCGCTCTATCGCAAGGCGATAGAGGTGGCTTCCCGAATACTCGAAGACGCATACATGCAGAAATACGAGGACGCAGATGACCTGCTCGACCACGCTGAGCAGATGATTCTGGACATCAGGGCCAAGAGGATGAGGACGGGGTTCCAGTATGTGCCGTCGATGATCAACGAGGTGTTCAACCAGATAAACGCCCTCATCCAGCATCGAGGCGAGGTAAGCGGCATCCCGACGGGCTTCGACGATCTGGATCATCTGACCACCGGCTTTCATCCCGGTGAATACATCGTCATTGCTTCCCGTCCGTCGATGGGAAAAACGAGCTTCGCACTCAGCATAATGCGGCATCTCAGCGTGGACGAAGGCATACCGACCGCCATCTTCAGCATCGAGATGTCTGCCGACCAGCTCGTGCAGAGGCTGTTGTGCATGCAGGGGAAAATCGATGCCAACATGTTGAGAAAAGGCGAGTTGCGGCCTGAAGACATCCGTAAACTGACGAAGGCTGCTGAGGATCTGAGACGCGCTCCCATCTACATAGACGACACCCCGTCCATCTCGTTGATGGAGCTCAGGGCGAAAGCCCGCAGGATAGTCAAGGAGGAGCATGTCAAGATAATCTTCATCGACTACCTTCAGCTAATTCAGGGGCCGAGGACGGAAAACAGGCAGCAGGAGATCTCGGCGATATCCAGATCCCTGAAATCGCTTGCAAAGGAGATCGATGTGCCGGTAATAGCGCTTTCTCAGCTCTCAAGGGCGGTGGAGATGCGGCAAAACAAACGGCCTCAGCTCTCGGACCTGAGGGAATCGGGAGCAATCGAACAGGATGCCGATGCCGTCATGTTCATCTACCGCGATGAGGTTTACAATCCGAACGCAAAGCCCGGCATTGCCGAGATACTGCTGAGCAAGCAGAGGAACGGCCCGACCGGCAAGGTCACGCTTTACTTCCACAAGGAATACACATTGTTTGTGCCTTACACTGAAGACGAGTATCTGGGCGAAGACGAACTTGACATAGGCGATATGCCGTTCTGACAGGATTGGAAAATGAAAAGTTTACTGCTGTTTTTTGAGCATCTCGGGATGGGCACGCTTTTGCTCCTGCGCACGCTGAAGTCGTTGCGGGAGATCGGCAAAGTGCTCAAGCATCCCTTCTGGGAGCAGATGGATGTCATGTTCTTCGGCTCCGTGCCGCTCGTCATACTGACCGCCGTGTTCTCAGGACTGGTCACCACCGTCCAGATAGGCTATTACGGAAGAGGTTACGCGCCACTCGATTATGTCGGAGTGGCGGTCGCCAAGATGGTGATGATCGAGCTCGGACCCGTATTGACCGCTCTCATAGTTGCGGGTCGCATAGGCGCAGGCATAGCCGCGGAGATAGGCACGATGCGGGTCACGGAACAGATCGATTCGCTCGAATGCATGGGCATCGACCCCGTGCGGTTCCTCGTCCTGCCGCGCGTCCTCGCCGGCATGGTGATCCTGCCAGCACTGACCATCGTCGCAGACCTCACAGCTATCCTCACAAGCAGCATAGCGGCGGATTTCTACATCGGGGTGCCGACATACATCTACTTTCACGGGATCAGGCTGTTTTTCGCGCCCAAGGACCTGTGGGGCGGGCTGATCAAATCCCTGTTTTTCGGGATCATCATCACCATGGTCGGCTCCCATTGGGGCTTTGCGACGGAGAAAGGGGCGACGGGCGTGGGTAAAGCTACGACAAGCGCCGTGGTCACATCGTCCCTGTTCATAATTTTCGCAGATTACATCCTCACGGTGATGATTTACAGGTAGCGAGATGATAGAGCTCATTGATGTGCACAAATCATTTGGCAAAAAAGAAGTTTTGAGGGGCGTCAACCTGAAAGTGGTAAGCGGCGAGTGCCTCGTCATTCTCGGGAGAAGTGGGACAGGCAAGTCAGTGTTGTTAAAGCACATAGTCGGGTTGATCCAGCCGAATAGGGGTAAGGTTATCGTCGATGGAGTTGACATAAATCGGATTTCGGAGGCCAGATTGTATGAAATTCGGCGAAACATCGGCTTCGTTTTTCAGGGAGGCGCACTTTTCGACTCGATGGATGTCTTCACGAATGTCGCAATGCCACTCATTGAAAACGAGAAATTCAGCGACAAGGAGATAGAGGAGAGGGTCATGCATGTGCTCGGCCTCGTTGACCTTCAGGATGCCGCATTTCTGATGCCTTCCGAGCTGTCAGGGGGCATGCGGAAAAGGGTGGCTATTGCCCGCGCACTTGTGGCTGAGCCGGGTTACATACTTTACGACGAACCCACGACAGGCCTCGATCCGATAATCTCTGACAGGATTAACGACCTCATGATAGAGCTCAACTCGCAGCTCGGCGTCACCAGCGTCGTGGTCACTCACGACATCCACAGCGCCCTGAGGATAGCAGACAGGATCGTGCTCCTGTCAAACGGGGTCATAAAGGTCAACACGAAGCGAAGCGATGTCTGGAATGTGGATGACCCCGAATTTCGAGATTTTCTCCGTGTTTTCAAAGCCTTGAAGGAAATCGAATGAGCGGATGGAGATCCGCTAAAGGAGGTTTTGCCATGAAAAAGCTGGCTGCAATGTTTGTGGTAGTGGCCCTTTTGGGGGTCGCAGGCTGCGGAAAGACCGAAGGTGGAGGCGGCGGAGGCGGTAGTTCTACCACCTTCAACAACCCGCTTCCGCTGTCGGTAGGCAACTGGTGGGCCTATGTGGAAAGTGACTCAACTCGCGACACACTGTTTATCAGAGGCACAACTAACATGAACGGGAAAGAGGTGTTTGTAGGAGTGTCTATGCCGGAAGGAGATACATCATACTTTTACCTCGAAAACGGCTACATCCACGAAATACACGACATAGAAAATGTGGGGATGGTCGATATGAAGTTCCTAAAGGTGCCGCTTTCGGTGGGCGATCAATGGTCAGTTTATGCAAGTTCGGATACCTCATGGTCGTTCACGATGACCGCCGAAGCCGATGGGACAGAGGACATACATGTGCCTGCGGGCGATTTCAGCACGATCAGGGTGGTTTACACCACGATCACAACCATGACATTTAACGGCCAGACCTTCGCAGATACAACTTACGACTATGCCTATTACGCTGATAATGTAGGAGTTGTGAAGACTCGCGATGTAGGCCGTGCTGAGACGAATGTCAGCGAGCTCGAAAACTATCACACGGAATGACCTAATCCAATCACAGGATCAAGCTTTTCTGGAGCGGGGGGCTTCGGCCCCCCTTTAATTTGCTGCCATGCGGACATTTGGAATTAGAAATCCATCGAGCCTGTGAGAAGTGGCTCAACGGGAGCGTTTCGCCGTCCAACCGACCGATTTGATGGGTTATACTCAAAGGCATGAAAAGGGTTTTCATATCCATCGACATGGAGGGCATATCCGGGCTCGCAAACTGGAAGGAGCCCCGCGATGTGATGTCAAAGATGATGCTCGGCGACTTGATGGCGGCCATCGAGGGCGCATTTGACGGCGGCGCTGACAGGATACTGGTGGCAGATTCCCATTCCTACGGCATGAACATCCCGCCACATGAACTGCCGCGCAATGTCGAGCTCGTTCGCGGCTATCCGCGCAAGTATTACATGATGGCAGGGCTTGATGGCGATTTCGATGTCGTTTTCTTCATCGGGTATCATGCCCCTGCGGGATACCTTCACGGCCAGATGGACCACACATACTCCTCATTTTCGATCTTCAGGGTCAGGGTGAACGGCGAAGTGTTCGGTGAGGCCGAATTGAATGCGCTCTATGCGGCCGAGCTGGGCGTGCCAGTGGGGTTGATTACAGGCGACAGCGCACTCATGGAGTTCTCAAAGCCCAATTTCCCCGAAACTGTCAGATTCGTTGTCACGAAGGAGGGGATGTCAAGGTTTTCTGCAAGGCTTTACCCTGTCGAAGAAGTGCACGAGAAGATACGGGAACAGGCCAGAGAGACCGTGAATGCGAGCAAGTCGCTGAAGCTGTTCGACAAACTGGATCCTGATGGTGGCTACGAACTTGAGATCGAACTGAACGACACCTTAAAGGCTGATCTGATAGAGGTTATGCCAGGGTTTGAGCGGATCGACGGGCGGAGGCTGATGTATCGCGCATCGACTGCGGCTGATGTGCTGCGCGTCGTCCACGCATCTGCCATAATGGGAGCTTATGCGAGGTTACTCAGCGGCTGACATCGTCTTCGGCATCTGAACCTTCGGCATCCGAACTTTTTTCGGCTTCAGCTGGGGCTTTCTCGCTCGATTTGTCGCCTCTGTAAACTATGATGCTATACCTTTTTGATGCTAACCCACTGATCACGAGATAAATCCCTAAAAGTATCACGAATATCGGCCAGTCCCGTTCCAGATCGAACTTGAAATAGCCGAATTTGTTCAACCATATCAAGATCCCAATAGCCACAAATGTTATGCCCCAGAAAACTCTGCTTCTCATGGCCACCTCCTGTTTGCAGCTGCGGTTCTTATTTTTATGTCATCCATTGGCCAAGTCAAAAATGAGTGGTCCCCTTAGCGTCCCTTAAAAATGCGCGGTGATGCATATCAGTAAAATTGAAAAACCTATGTGCCAGCGATAAAATTTTAGCCCATGAAACACGGAACTCTTGAGATAATTATCAAGTGGAGGAGATTTATTTACCTAAATGTCATAGCGGTGACATTATTTTCCATTATCCTCGTTTTTGTTGTAAAGCCGAAATACACCGCACATACCTCATTCCAGCCTGTAATCGAACTGCAGGAAGGTCAGGCAGGCGCTTCCCTCGCCCTTTCGATGATGCTCGGACAGGGTTTCATGTCTCCGGGCGACATGTATATCGACATAATGAAAAGCAGGCTCGTTCAGGATTCGATAATCAAAAAATTCAATCTCATGAAGAAATTCAAGACGAAGAACATGGACAAGGCGAGGAAGCGGTTTAACGATGTGGTCGAGTTTAAGTCCAGACTCACAGGGATGGTGGATGTCTCCGTCACGCTCGACGACCCTGTGTTGGCGGCGGAGGTTGCAAACAGCATAGTCGAACGGCTTGATGAAGTTAATCGTGAGATCATAATGACCAAAGGCAAAGAGATGCGGATATTCCTGGAGAAAAGGCTGGAGGAGGCCAGGGCCGATCTTGATAGCACCCAGAAAAAACTTGAGGAGTTCCAGAAAAAACACAAAGTTCTTGACATTTCGGACGAATTGAAAGCGGCCATAACCGCATATTCCAACCTGAAAGCGCAGGAATTGAGCAAAGAAATTCACCTGCAAACGCTTTTGAAGGTGTTATCGCCCGACAATCCTCAGGTGCACAAGGTGCAGATAGAGCTGAATTCCATCAAGCAGAAGTTGAAACAGTATGAAACCAAAGGGATAGGCGGGTTCGGTGCAGGCATAAATGTGCCACTCGATAGCATGCCATCCGTTGCAGTCCAGTTCGCCAACCTCAAGATGGACCTGGAGATAAAGACCAAAGTCTATGGTTACATCGTCGAGCAATACGAGAAGGCACGGGTGATGGAGGCCAAGGATACGCCGACACTTCAGGTGATAGATGTTGCCATCCCACCTGAGCTTAAGTCGTGGCCGAAACGCAAGGTCTTTGTGATAGCGTCGTTCGTCATAAGCCTCATATTTTCCATATTGCTCGCTTTTGTGCTCGAATTCATCGACAGGATCTACGCTGATCCTGCTTTTGACACATTCAGGAAGGCAATTGAAAAAATAAAAGGAGATTTGAAGCTGTGATAGATCCAGTATTCAATGAGATCAAAGATCTGCTCACTGAACAGAGGAACCCTGTGAGCAAAGATATCGATATAATGAGCATAGAAGACGCATTGAGGGTGATCAATTCCGAGGATCAGAAGGTTGCGAAAGCGGTTGAGAAGGAGATCCCTCACATAGCGAAAGTGGTTGAGATCTATGTGGATACGATAAAGAGGGGCGGTAGGATTTTCTACATAGGTGCGGGCACATCCGGCAGGCTTGGAGTTCTTGATGCAGCTGAGCTTCCTCCGACATACGGGACGCCGTTCTGGCTTGTGCAGGGCCTGATAGCCGGCGGTTACGGAGCTGTCTTTCGGGCTCAGGAAGGGGCAGAGGACGATCCAAAGAACGCAATCGGTGACCTGAAGGAGCGCGGCCTCACGGCTAACGACTTTGTCATAGGCATAGCCGCATCCAAGAGGACGCCTTATGTCGTTGCCGGCCTTAAGTATGCCCGCGAGGTAGGCGCAAAGACAGCGATGATAACGGTCATACCCCGTGAACAGGTCGATCTGGATGTCGATGTTAAGATCTGCCCCGTCGTTGGGCCAGAAGTGGTTATGGGCTCAACAAGGATGAAGGCCGGCACAGCGCAGAAGCTTGTCCTGAACATGATCTCGACGGTCGCGATGATTCGCCTCGGCAAGGTCTATCAGAACATGATGGTCGATCTGTGGGCCACATCCAAGAAGCTTGTTGAGCGCTCGAAGCGGGTCATCATGATCGCCACCGGTGTGGATTATGATACTGCGGCTCATTACCTTGACCTCGCAGGCGGTAGCGTTAAAATTGCTATCGTCATGATATTGTCCGGTGCCGATTACGAGGAGGCTAAGAAGAAACTCGAAGAGGCTGACGGATTTGTGAGGTTTGCCATCGAAAACATTAAAGGGAAGGTGGCGATCGACAATGCTCAGACCGTTAAAGAGGATACTTGACAGGAAAAAGCACAAAAAACTAATCGAAAATTACAAAATAGACGAGGATTTCGTCGAGGCAAAGTTAGAAGTAAAGGACCTTGATCTTTTCATCGAAAAATTCCGGAAATTCCTCAACCAGCAGGAGGTCAGGGATACATTTCGTTGTCATGAGCTTCTGCTCCAATTGGATCAAACTGATCGGCTTCCGATTAAATTCGATGGCGTGGAAGGCGTGGGGTTTGTCGATAACTTCAAGATCTCATGTGGCAGCGAGCTCATGGGCCTGATCGTCGCCAAGTTCATCGACAGAAAGTTCTTCATCCTCTCCCCTCAGCTCAGGAGAAAGGTCACGCCCGATGAGGTGAAACACCTCAAAGAGGACTGGAAAGCCCCAATAGAACCCATAAGGATATACCTGAAACCTGTTGATATCCCGAAGTTTACCGAATTGTTCGAGAAGTTCGTCGCGGGTTATCGGGATGCCTATCCCAACCCGCTCTCGGAAAGGTTTGCGCCTCGCGTGAACGAAATCAGGTAGCTAAGCCGGGTTCAAAACGCTGGAGATCTCGTCTATCTTCTCAGTTGCGGCCTTTTCGCCCGCCTCGATCGCTATTTTGGCCTTGTGGAACTCGTGGAGTTTTATCGGGACATCCACATCGATAACGACATCGGGCTGACTTTTCATCAAATTCAGGTCGATTATGCCGGATTCCATCACGCTGATCGACATCATGCCGATCACAGCGGCGTTGACCGCCATCTTCCGTTTGATGTCCATCCTGAAATTGGACAGCGCCTTGAAGAAATTGCGCTTTTTGTCGTAGAAATCCTGATTTTTCAGCTTCGACAGGTAGAGATCCATATCATCGGTGCTGGCTTTTATGCCGTATCTTGGAAGCACATTGACGGCGATGATCTTATCGGCTCCGAGCACTTGGGCCGCGGATACAGGGACAGGGTCGATCACGCCGCCGTCAACGAGTATGGAGTCGCCGAAATCCAGCGGAGGGAACACGCCCGGAATGGACATGCTCGCGCGAATCGCATAGGCGAGGTTGCCCGCCGTGAAGATGACCTCTTTCAGGTTCAGCAGGTCGTAAGCCACAGCTGCGTAAGGCGTTTTCAGATCCTGAATCTTCGTGTCGATGCCCAGCATCTGCTGGAAAAATTCCAGCGGGTGGTTGCCGTCGATAAAGCCCGTGAGCCCCGGCCTTGGCGTCAGGAGTGCGAGCGTCCTGCCGAGATCCATCTGGAGCGCAAGATGTTCCATCTCCTCGGTCGAATAGCCGTAGGCGTAAAATCCGCCCACGATCGAGCCCATGCTGCAGCCGACGATGATGTCGGGCTTAAAGCCGAATTCCCTTTCAAGCACCTTGATTACGCCGATGTGGGCATAACCTTTCGCCGCTCCGCCGCCCAGAACCAGTGCGACCTTCTCTTTCTTCCCCATTGTAAAACTCCTTTGTGTCTTTGCGACCTCAGGTTGGGCTGAGATCGCGATTTTTGAACGACTTAACCTTGAGCGTTTTCGCCCTCTTCCTCGAACCTCAGCAAAGCCGCTATATGGCCTACATCTTCAAGCAACGATTTTTCAATGACATGTTCGACGCTGGCGCCCTGTTCTATGGCCTCCTCGATGGCATCATCAACGATGTCAACGACATGGAGCGTCTCGGAGCCACACACCGGGCAGATGGCCTCGTCCGTGCCGAGAAAACCGCATTTCGGGCACCTGACGCCTGAGACCTCGTAACCCTCCTCGACGATCAGCGTCTGAACCTGATTGTGCATGAGCGCATCAAGCGTGTCCTTGAGTCCACAGACGGCAAATTGACCCTCCGAAAGCCTGTCCTTCAGCTCCCTGACCAGCTTCATCTCCTCCTCCCGCTCGACGATCTCCTCGATCTTCCTCGCCCTCCTCAGGATGGCATCGATGCTGTCCGACGGTGAGGCCTCAAACCTGCCGGCAACCTTCTGCCTCAACCTGAACGGTAGATAAGCCATAAGCCGACCCGCCAGCTTCTTCGGCTCGCCGATTATCAGCAGATCGTAGTCTCTGAGCGACATGATCAGGTCTATCGATTCGGCGACATTCATGTAATGAGCCGCTATTGCGTAATCGTATTTGCGTCTGAGCCTTGGAGGCGGCGATTTCAGCCTCGCCCTGAGGTTCAAATCGACAAGCTTCTCCGCATCCACTATGGAGCCCATGAACATCTCGTAAAATCTGGCCTTCTTATGGTCAACTACGACAACGAGATAGCGCTTGTATTCGTCCAGCAGAAGGGTCAGCGGCCTGATGTAAGGCGAAAAATCGAACACCACCCGCTCCCTCAACGGCCTCGGCATGTAGTAAACCTGGAAAAACCCGCGCGCGGATGAGGAAAAGACGGCCACCCCTTTGATCAGGAACGGATTTGCGTCCTTGACCTCGATCGGCAGCTTATCCCTGACGAATCCCGAAATCTTATCGAAGTCCGCAAGCACCGACTTCCTCTGCTCCTCGGAATAATCCGCTTCTTCCAGCCTTTTGCGTGCCTCGTCTATCAACTTTTGAGCCCGTTCGACGAAATCGCCTCGTGCTTCCACCATCGATAGATAGAAACTCGTTATAAGATGCTCTCCATCAAAGAATTCCCTTAATTTCCTGAGCATGTCGTAGGTGATCATCCTGTTCGCCATGTCCGACCTCCTTTTTGTGTGTTTTTAATAAAAATCGGTTGGGGCTGTGTCAAGTGGCGAGTTTATGGGCCGAAAAACTGCTTGTATTCAGGCAGACTGATGACAGCCCTGTTCAGCTCGGCGTCGCTGAGGGCGCCGTATCTCTCGATCACATCGTCCACCCTTTTGCGGATATCGTCGGGCAGGTTTATCGGCAGATCGGCTGTCAGCCGGAAGTATCCGCGAACGGGTTTGCCCTCATCGTCGTATTCCACGATCTTTTCGACGCCTTCCACCGTCTGGAGGAACTCAGGGAATCCCTCTATGTAAAAGGCTTCGGGATAGAGCTGATAGTAAAACCGGGTGAGCTTATCGCCGTTCCGCCTGTAATACTCGATATCGATGAGGAACAGCAGGCGACTGAGGCGGAACGGATGCTGATCCGGCAATTTTGAAAGGATATACCTGATGATCTCAGCCTCAAGGTTCATGTTGCCGTTCATGCTTTTATCATAAAGCTCTCAAGAGCGCCCGAACAAGCGGCATCATGCCCAATTTGAGAATCGGTCTCTATCGGCGAGGCAGGGCGCAGCGCCGTTCGACGGAATTGGCCTCCAGTTCCGCATTGATTTATAATCTGGCCATGGAACTTGTAACCTTGTTGTTAATAATAACTTCAGGAGGTCTCAAAGTGGACATAAAGTATCCCGATACTCCGATGCAGGAGGTGGTCGATACCCTGCACGGGGTAGAAGTTCGAGATCCTTATAGGTGGCTCGAAAACCTTGACGATCCGAAGGTTAGAGCGTGGATAGAGCAGCAGAACCAGCTGACCCGTTCGATACTCGATTCTTTGCCTGAGAGGGACGCGATCGAAAAAGAGATAGCCCGTCTGTTCAAAAAGGAATCGCTTTCCATGCCCACCTATCGCAACGGCCGTTATTTCTTCTACCGCCGGGATCCTGAGCAGAACCATTCCGTGCTCTACATGTCGGTCGGGAAGTTCGACCCCGATGACGCCAGAGTCGTGATCGATCCCAATACTTTCAGCGAGGACGGAACGGTCGCGCTGGATTTCGCTTATATCTCGCTGGACGGCAAGCTGATCGCCTACGGTAAATCGGAGAAGGGGAGCGAGAACAGCACCCTCTACATCCTCGATGTCGATACGGGGAGGCAACTTGAGGATACCATACCGAACACCAAATGGACATCGCTTGCGTGGCTGCCGGACAACTCAGGTTTTTACTACACCCGCAACACGGGCGGCGACAAATTCATACCGCGCGTGTTTTTCCACAGGCTCGGCACGAGATGGGAAGACGCCCCGATGGCCTTCGGCGACGGCCTGCCTGAGACCGATCTTCCGGGTGTAAGCATCTCTCGCGACGGCAGATACATGTTTTTGTATATCCACCGCGGATGGGACAGCAACGATCTGTTCATCAAAGACATGCGGGACGGCTACGGTTGGGATGGCTGGAAGAAGATTGCCGAAGGGATCGATGCGAAGACCTACGCAACGGTTTACAGGGACACGGTTTACATCCTGACCAACTACGAAGCGCCGCGATACCGAATTTTGAAGGCTCCGCTTGAAGATCCCGATATCACGAATGCGAAGGAGATCTACCCTCAACAGGGGCCTCGCACGGTAATTCGGGGCATCTTCCTCGCCGGTGGAAAGCTCCTGATCAGATTGAGCCACAACACATATCAGAAGATGATCGTGGCAGACACCGACGGCAATGAGGAGTATGAGATTTCAACTCCAACAGAAGGAATAATTTACGCCACGAACGAAACGGAGGACAGGCCGAGAATTTATTACTCGTTCCAGTCCTTCTTTTACCCTCCTGAGATTCACAGCTACGACCTGAAAACGCATGAGGACAGCCTCATCTACCGCATGAAGACCAGCTATAACCCTAAGAATTTCGAGCAAAAGTTTGTGTTTTACAGGTCGAAAGACGGCACCGAGATTCCGCTCTACATACTTTACCCTCGTGGAATTAAGTTAGATGGCACTCATCCGGCCCTCCTCACGGGCTACGGCGGATTTGATGTGTCGATGTCGCCTTACTACAATGAGATAGCCATGTTCTGGCTAAGTCACGGCGGCGTTTACGCCCTGGCTGCGTTGCGTGGCGGCGGAGAATTCGGGGAGGAATGGCATCGCGCAGGCATGAGGGAAAACAAGCAGAATGTCTTTGACGATTTCATCGCTGCCGCCGAATACCTGATTGATAACGGCTACACATCGTCGGAACGGCTTGGCATAATGGGCGGCTCGAACGGAGGACTTTTGATCGGGGCGGCGATAACGCAGAGACCTGATCTGTTTCGTGCGGCCGTGTGCTCCGTGCCGCTCCTGGACATGGTGCGATACCACAAGTTTGGCGTCGCAAAGATATGGGTTCCCGAATATGGAAATCCCGACGACCCCGATGATTTCAAATACCTGTATGCTTACTCGCCGTATCATCATGTCAGGGAAGGGGTTGTCTATCCATCGGTCCTTTTCTGGACGGCGGAATCGGACGGGCGAGTGCATCCCATGCACGCAATGAAGATGGCAGCTCGAATGCAGACCGTGGCAAGGCCCGACAGGCCGGTTTTGCTCTATGTCGAGCCGAAAGCGGGGCACGGAGTGGGCAAACCGGTTAAAAAACGGATAAAGTCAACGGCCGATGAGCTGATTTTCCTCATGTGGCAATTGGACATGCTCAGAGAGAATTGAAACAAAGAGAATTGAAACAAATCGCACCGTAGCGACGAAAAGAAAAAGCCTCACACAAATCCGTGTGAGGCTCATTTTTTTGCAATCTCAGCGGGGATTTATTCCTCAGCGTTTTCCTGTTCCCCTTTGAACCTCTGGACTATCCTGTCGATGTCCTCGCCCGTGATGGTCTCCTTTTGCAGGAGTTCTTCGACGATCGCATCTAAAATCTCGCGGTTATTGCGAACTATCTCAATGGCAGTCTGATAAGCCTCGTTGACGAACCGTTTGATCTCCTCGTCGATTATCCTTGCGGTAGCCTCGGAGTAAGGCCTTTTGACGCCGAGTTCCCTGCCGATGAAGACCTCTTCCTCGACCTTGCCGAGCGCAACAGGCCCTAACTTTTCGGACATGCCCCATTCTGAGACCATTTTTCGGGCGATCTCGGTCGCCTTCTCGATGTCGTTTGCGGCTCCAATCGTTTCGATGCCAAGCGCTTCCTTTTCTGCAGCGCGCCCGCCGAGCAGCACTGCAAGCTTTTTCATTATGTAATCCTTGGAGTAGTTGTGCCGATCGTCCAGCGGCAGCTGAGTTGTGGCTCCGAGCGCCGTTCCGCGCGGTATTATCGTGACCTTGTGGATTGGGTCGGGGTCAGGCAGTATTTTTGCCACAAGTGCATGTCCCGCCTCATGATAGGCCGTGATACGCTTCTCCTCCTCGGACAGGATGAGGCTCTTCCTTGCAGCGCCCATGATCAGTTTGTCGCGCGCTTCCTCGAAGTCCTGCATCGTGACGATCTCGCGGTTGTTCCTTGCCGCATTGAGTGCCGCTTCGTTCACAAGGTTTTCGAGGTCAGCGCCTGAGAAGCCCGGCGTGCCTTTGGCTATGGCGGACAGGTCAACATCGTCGGCAAGCTTCAGTTTCTTCGCATGCAGCCTGAGGATCTGCTCTCTACCGCGCACATCGGGCAATCCGACGACGACCCGCTTGTCAAATCTGCCCGGGCGAAGGAGGGCTGGATCGAGGATGTCCGGCCTGTTTGTGGCCGCCATGACGATGATGCCCTCGGAGGGGTCAAACCCGTCCATTTCGACGAGCAGCTGGTTCAATGTCTGTTCCCGTTCATCGTGTCCGCCGCCTATGCCTGCGCCCCTGAGCCTTCCGACTGCGTCCAGCTCGTCGATGAAGATGATGCACGGGCTGTTTTCGCGCGCCTGACGGAACAGGTCACGGACGCGCGCAGCGCCCACGCCGACAAAGAGTTCGACGAAGTCAGAGCCTGAGATGGAAAGGAACGGCACGCCAGCCTCGCCGGCGACCGCACGGGCGAGAAGCGTTTTTCCCGTGCCGGGCGGCCCGACCAGCAGCACGCCTTTGGGTATCCGCGCGCCGACACGCCTGAATTTGCCCGGATTTTTCAAAAATTCGACGACCTCTTTGAGCTCCTCTTTGGCCTCCTCTATGTCAGCCACATCGTCAAAGGTCACATCGGGCTTGTTCTCCTTGATGATCTTGACACGGCTTCGAGTGAAATCCATCACACCGCCACCGCCGCCACGCATCTGCCGCATCATGAGGAACCAGATGAGGGCGAAGATCAAAATCCACGGCACGAATGTCACAATGAGGTCGATCCAGATGCTTCGCGGTTTTGCCACCACCTTTACGCCAGCCTTCACAAGCCTGTCAACGGCGTTCGGGTCGTCGAACGGCATGTCGGTCTTGAATTCCGTATGCCCGCCGTAGGGATTGAGGAATGTGCCTGTTATCGTCCTATCCGTTATCTGAACCTCTTTTACATTTCCGAGCTTAACCTGTTCCCAGAACTCGGTATAGCTTATTTTGATAGGACGCGTTTTGTTCCCAAGTTGTTCTGAGATAAGCAGAACAATTGCTATCAGAATGCCCCACGCGATAAGCGTTTTCCAGAAGGAATTTTTCATGTTCTTGCTCCAGATGGCTTAAATTTTACAGCTCTTCAGGCCGAATCTCCCTGACATAAGGGAGATTGCGGAATTTTTCGGCGTAGTCGAGGCCGTATCCCACGATAAACTTGTCGGGAATTTCAAACCCAACATAGTCGGCCTCTATCTCGACCTTACGCCTCTCTTTCTTGTCGAGGAACACACAAATTTTAATGGATGCAGGTTTCTTGGCCTGCAGATGTTCAACGATATTCTTGAGGGTGAGGCCTGTATCGAGAATGTCCTCGACGATTATGACATCCCTGCCCTCAATATCTTCAACTATGTCCTTCAAAATCATGACCACACCGGATGATTCGGTCGATTTGCCGTAGCTTGAAACGGCAAGGAAATCGATTTTAACGGGCAGGTCGATATGACGCATGAGATCGGCAAGGAACACGAAAGCGCCTTTCAGAATGCCGATAAGGATGGGCTCCTTGCCCTGATAATCTCTGGTTATCTCTGCCCCAAGTTCGGCCACCCGACGGGCAATTGTTTCCTGATCAATCATAAATCCAGAATTCCCGCTCATGATGCTTCTTTACCTCCATTTTTATCAATGAACCTGACTTAAAATTTCCTCTGAATGACTTTGCAATGCCCACGATCCAGAGGATGCCTTTTTGATCGGCCACGACAGGAATTAGTTCCCTGCGCCATCTGGGCACCTTGCTGTCGATGAACAACTTTTTTAACGACTTCCAGCCTGATTTCAGCCTGATTTTATCCCCTCTGGCCCTTTTCCTCAGAATGAAAGGCGGCTGAACGGCCGATTTCGGGAAACACGCCGTAAACTTGTTCCGACAACCGAGCCCATCATCGACTTCAAAAGCGCTCAGTTCGAGGTTGATGGGGGCATCGAGTGTCACCGTCGCCCCAACCCCGAATTCAGAAACCGTTTCCAGCTGAAGCTCGTTTCGATAGAACCTGAAATCGCCTTCTGAAGATTCGAGTTTCCATCCATTTCCAAGGAAAACCCTGCCTCCATTTTCGAGCACATACTCCATGTCGTTGTATTTTGCGTAAGTGATTTCAAAGCCTAAACTTAAAGTCGAGTATACCCAGAAACGATGAGCCCTATGATAGACAAGGAGTTTGTATCTGTCAAGAATGACCTCACCTTCAGGCGCTGGCTTCCTCAACTCCCTGATGTCCTTCTGGGCCGTCTCCCTCATGTAATCCGCCTGTTCCCTGAGGATAAATCCGAACTGAGCGACCTTTTCCTCGAACGCCGGAAACCGCGATTTCACAACGGGAATCACCTTGTGCCTCAAAAAATTGCGTGTAAACCTCGTGTCGTAGTTCGATCTGTCCAGAACATAGCGGATTTTTCTGGCTTCGAGATAGCTCAGCACCTCGTCCCTGCTTATCTCGATTATCGGGCGTATGAAAATGTCGTTTTTGGGCGGTATGCCGGCCACGCCGCTTATGCCGCTGCCCCTGAATAAGTTAAACATGATGGTTTCGGCAAGGTCGCTTCTGGTGTGTCCCAGCGCCACCAACTGGCCGCCCCACTGAGCCAGAGCCGACCTCAGAAAGCTGTATCGCGCCAATCGGGCGGCTTCCTCCAGCCCGATGGACCGCTCTTTCGCCATTGCGGCCACATCGACGCTGTCGGTGAAGAAATCTAATTTCAGGTCTGCCGCAACCTCCCTCACAAATTCCTGCTCCTCATCGGCTTCAGGTCTGAGCCTGTGGTTTAAGTGCGCTACGGCAAGCTCGATGCGGAAAAGCGGCTGCAATTCCTTCAACACATTGAGCAGGAAGATGGAATCCGGGCCGCCTGAGACCGCGACCATGACCTTTTCTCCACCTGAGAGCAGTCGGAACCTGCGGATGGTCTTTATGACCTTATTGAGAACGCTTTTTTCGCGCACCTAAAATGCGCCTCCCCTTGGGAATCTGGTTTTTGAGCTTGCCATCGCGATAGATAGCGGAACCGATGACATCGTCGCCCCATTTGACGATGACCTGTCCCTCCTGAACGGAATCCAGCTCGCCGATTTTGATGTCCTCGCCTCGCAACATCTTCTCAAGATGCTCTTCATCCTCAAGTTGAACCACATTTCGGGTGGCGAACTTGCCGAATATCTGCATGGCGGCCGTCGTGAATTTGATGCCCCGCGGGAAAATCCTTGCGAGCCTGATGCCCCGTCTCGAAAACGCCCTTATCTCAAACTCGCCACACTCCTTTGATGCGATCCAGACATCCTTCAGGGCGATGATGGAGTAATCGTCAAAGACCTTTCGGGGTATGCCAAATCGGCTTTCGAGGTAGTCGAGCACCCGTTTGACCGTTTGATTCATCTCCTGATCTCCGCCTTGAGCCTGTAAAGTTTCTCGGTTTTGATGCTTTTCAAAGACAGGCCCTCTATCTCGTCCAGTATCTCAAGCCTGTGCATGCCGTCGGATATTGCGGTTTTGAGTATCTCGGTGAACAGCACAGTGCCGGCCTGAACATTCATGGCGTTCGGATCCACATCTTCGATGAGGATCTGCGCAACACCGTTGAATTTCAGCACTATCGACGCTGCAACTGGCCAGCTATCGGCCTTCAGGTAAACGAATTCGAGCATCCCCCTGCCGGAGAGCACACGGGCACACTCCCTCAAAAATGTCTCCACGCCGATGTCAACCTGTTTGCCAAGCAATTTCATGATGTGGAACAACTTATCCAGCTCGGGATCCATCTGCGACGGGTCAGTCACATGGACGATATCCATGTCGGCAAGTCGGCGCGAACGCTTGACCCATTTGGTGACCTTCTTCCTGTCGCCCTGCTTCAACATTATCACGAACTCATCGAGCGATTCAGGAAGGTCGAAGTAGCTAATTTCGCCCGCCAACTCCTTCTGGATACCGCCTCCCATGTCCGATATGACCTTCTCGAAAGCCCATATCGTTGGCGAATGCTCAGAGATCGGATGAAGGTCAAACCTGAGGGTAAGTTCGGGATAATCGGTCAACAGGTTGAACAGAGCCGTTCTGATAGCTTCGTTCCGATGTCTCTGGTCTATCGGGAAGTCGTAATGGCCAAATCCGTGCCCCGACGGGAACGAAAAGGCCACATGGTCGTCCCTGATGCGGGCGACGAGCGGGATTACACCGATAAGTTCGTTATTGTCCCTGATTTCGATGAGTGACAGCTCTTCATCGCGCGCAAAATAGTCGAATGTCAGGCCGAGCCAGCACGGCGTCAGGAATGCGCTTTTGTATTGGAGAGATTTAAGGAGGGCCAACCACTCCTCCACAAGGTCCCAGAATTTATCAGGATCACTCCACCGCTTTATCGACAGCATATTCTTGATTTATTATCGAGCATTCGGCTCCGATTGCGCAAGCGAACGAGGTGCATTATCACGCATTTTTAACTATACATACTGCCATACAGGGCATTGCAGCATCCACAGGCCTTCCTCCAGCGGGAAGTGGTCATAGCCGCGGGATTGAGGTGTGAACATCGCCGTGACGGCCATTAAAAAGCTGTGTGGGTTGATAGAGCTGCGACACAACTGAACGGAAAAGAGGATGTTTGTCATGCAGCGTCATGAGTAATGCCTGTGCAGGTTAGTCGCTCGATCTCAAGAGGTCACTGACCCAATGGTTTCCACTCAGATCGATGTCTGAATCATTGCCTATCCGGTGATTTGTCGATAAAATATCCCGCACTATGAAATGGATTTACATTGAAGATGCCGGTAAACATGTTGGGGAAGAGGTCGAGATAAGGGGATGGCTTTTCAACAAAAGGTCATCGGGCAAGATCCACTTCCTGATCGTCCGCGATGGGACCGGATTTATGCAGGCGGTCGTTGTCAAAAGCGAGGTTTCGGACGAGGTCTTTGATCTCTACGACGAGCTGACGCAGGAGTCCTCGATAATCGTTCAGGGCGTTGTCAGGGCGGACAAACGCGCTCCCGGCGGATATGAGCTCACGGTCCGAAATATCCAGCTTGTCCACCGCGCCATCGACTATCCGATCACAAAGAAGGAGCATGGCATCGGATTCCTGCTCCCGAGGCGCCATCTCTGGCTCCGTTCGCGCAAACAGTGGGCGTTGATGCGGCTGAGGAACGAGGTGGAGATGGCAATCGAGGATTTCTTTCAGAATGAGAAGTTTGTCCGTGTGGATGCGCCGATTTTGACGCCATCTGCATGTGAGGGAACCACAACGCTTTTCAAAACGGATTACTTCGGCGAGCCGGCATACCTGTCGCAGTCAGGCCAGCTTTACATGGAAGCGGCGGCAATGGCGCTGGGCAAGGTGTATTGCTTTGGCCCGGCGTTCAGAGCTGAGAAATCGAAGACGCGCCGCCACCTGATGGAGTTCTGGCAGGCTGAGCCGGAGGTCGCATGGGCGACGCTCGACGACATCATGGACCTCGCCGAAAACCTGATAGCTTACATCGTCGAACGGGTGCTTGAGACCAGACAGGAAGAGCTGAAGCTTCTGGAAAGGGATATCTCCAAACTTGAAGCTGTCAAAAAGCCTTTTTACCGCATAACTTACACGGAAGCGGTTGAGATAGTCAACAAGGCCGGCCTCAAGATGGAGTGGGGCGAGGATTTCGGCGGCGATGAGGAGACGGTTCTGGCTCAGCAGTTCGATAAACCCATACTCGTCCACCGTTATCCGGCGAAGGTCAAGCCGTTCTACATGAAGCGCGATCCTGAAAACCCTGACCTTGCGCTCTGCGTCGATGTGCTTGCGCCGGAAGGATATGGCGAGATAGTCGGCGGCGGACAGCGCGAGGACGATTACGAGACGCTCTACAACCGCATGGTCGAGGAAAACATGCCTATCGAGGATTACGAATGGTATCTCGATCTCAGGAAATATGGGTCAGTGCCTCACTCCGGCTTTGGCATAGGGCTTGAGCGCACCCTGAGATGGATCGCAGGGATACACCACATCAGGGAAGCGATACCGTTTCCGAGATTGCTTGAGAAGATTTATCCGTAGTGCGGATTTGTTGAGGCTGGAAAACGAAAAGGGGCGGCGCTTCGCGCCGCCCCGAATTTTTATCACACTCAAAACGCTTAGAACATGACCTGCATGAGTGTCGAGATGTAAGAATCAGGCGAGAGGGTCGTATCGGCATAAGTGGTTTTGCCGTAGAACAGCTGGAATTTGAATG
The DNA here is from genome assembly GCA_027037615.1 of Caldifarciminota bacterium. Classification (GTDB taxonomy): domain Bacteria; phylum Hydrothermota; class Hydrothermia; order B15-G9; family B15-G9; genus WGAI01. Next base: position 30,066 of record JALVZN010000061.1, read on the forward strand.
GGCCTTTGTAGAGGTTGAGACCAATCTCCATGTTGCTCATCTCATCATTTTGGACGCTTTTGTCATCGTCCAGATGGCTGAACTTGAGCACGGGCTGGAAGTCCATGCCAGCGATGCCACTGACTTTGTATGCCGCTGTGACCTGGAACCCGCCACCTTTGATGGTGGTTGTCGAATTCACTTTGTTGGAACCCATCAGGTATTCGGCAATTATGCTGGCGCCCAGGAAATTGCCTATCAGGCCGAGATTGATGTCCTGGACATCGTTATCGCCAATGTAAAAGCTCGGCACAAAGGTCAAATTCCCAATCGGCAGAGGCGGCGTGAGCTCCAACCTGCCCACCATCGAGTAGCCCTTCTCATTTGTGGAGCCGTTGTAGATGCCGAACGCATATCTGAAAAACGGCAGTTTGCCGTTGATAGAAGCTCCGATGTCTATGCCGTTGATCTGATAATTTCCAGAGAAGGTGGCAAGGGACACAAGCGAGTAGTTCGGGGTTAGGAGGTTGAACGGCGGTGTGTAGGCCTCTATGCCGAACGGGACAACCATCTTTCCGTAGCTCAGGTTGAAGACATCGGATAACTTGATGTTCATCAACGCCCATGTGAGGAAATTCGTGCTGAGATCGGTCTCGACGAACACGGAGAACATGTCGTTTATGTTGCCCATGAAATCGATGGCCACATTCTTGAAGTAGAAGTTGGACACATAGGTGCTGTCCGACAGGTTGATATCATACGCACCCCTCAGATACCCGCTGACTGTGATATTTTGTTGCGCATACACACTGCCGCTCAGTATGGCAGCAATCACCATCATCTTGATATACCTCATGACACAATCCTCCTTTTAAGGTTTTGGATTTCAAAGGGGAGCGCATCACAAATGCGGAAGGCCGAGTTTTGAGCCGTCATATCGAGCTCCATTTTCACGGTGAATATTTAAAAGGTGTAAATTTTTAATGTCAATGCGGCCTATCACCAATTGTTGCAGGTATTTATGAAAACGCATAAAATAAGGCCATGTTTATCATAATGGTTTACGATGTCAAAGAGGAACGAGTGGCCAAAGCGCTCAAGGTATCGAGAAAATACCTCAACTGGGTTCAAAACTCGGTTTTTGAGGGCGAACTCACGGTCTCGCAGCTCGAACGGCTCAAGGCAGAGCTGCACGATGTGTTAAATCCCGAGGAGGATTCGGTCATTTTCTACAAGTTTAGGACCCGTGCATATTTCGAGCGTGAGGTTCTGGGCATCGAGAAGGGCGGTCAGGAGATGTTTCTGTGATTTTGCCGTCGTTTGATGGCTAATTTCGGTCTTAGCCAATAAAATATAGGCTTAAAAGGAGTTTGTGGAATGGATAAAAAGGCGTTTGGCCTGGTCCTTCACTCGCACCTCCCGTGGGTGCTATCTCATGGAGTGTGGCCGCACGGCGCAGAATGGCTGTTCGAGGCCGCTTCCGAGACCTACATCCCCCTGATAAGGGTTTTCAAAAGGCTTATGTCCGAAGGAATTAAGCCCAATGTCACAGTGGGACTGACCCCTGTCCTCGTCGAACAGCTGAGCGATGACGAGTTCAAGGCCGAATTTCCGAATTATCTGGCATCCAAAGCCGAATCCGCGCGCGCCGATCTGCTCGAATTCGAGAGAGCTGGTCTGAACAACCGCGCTAAGGTCGCCAGAATGTGGATCGAATTTTACGAAGGCGTCATGGCCTATTTCGATGAGATAAATCGGGACATCGTCGGCGAATTCAAGCGGCTTCAGGACGAAGGCGCCATAGAAATCATCACATCTGCCGCAACTCATGGCTACCTGCCCCTGCTCGGTCTGGACGAGGCGGTGAAGGCGCAGGTCGAGATCGGCGTCAGGAACTACATTCGGGTCTTCGGCAAACAACCGGCCGGTATATGGCCGCCTGAGCTCGCTTACAGGCCGGCTTACCGCTGGAAAGCCCCTGTTGGAGACTACCCTGAGATCGACAGGAGAGGCGTTGAGGAGTTCTACCACGACGCTGGCATCCGTTACTTCATTGTCGATAAGCACCTGTTGATGGGCGGCGAGGTCATCGGCACATATCTTTCCCTGTTTGAAGGGCTTAAGGCTTTGTGGGAGAGGTCGCGCGAGGCCTCTCAATTCCGTTCGAGGGAGCTGAGCCCTCACAAACCTTATTACGCTGCTTCGGGGAATTCGTCCAAACCGGTGGCATTCTTCACACGCGACCCCGAAACCGCCTCAAGGGTCTGGTCGCGCGATCTCGGCTATCCCGGCGATCCGGCTTATCTTGAGTTTCACAAGCGCCATTTCCCCGGCGGCCACAAATACTGGAGGGTAACGGACTCAAAACTCGACCTTGCGGACAAGGGGGAATACATACCGGAGATGGTCGAGGCGCCGCTCGAAGCGCAATCCTCCCATTTCGTGCAGCTCGTAAACGAGATCGCCGTTCGCGAAGATGGCATCGTTGTGGCGCCGTTCGACACGGAACTTTTTGGTCACTGGTGGTTTGAAGGCCCGGAATGGCTCTACCGTGTGATCAAAAAGCTTTACGCCGATGACTCCGCTGTCAGGCCTGTGAAGCTCGGCGAATACCTCGACGCATTCCCGCCCGATGAAGTCGTCAATCTGCCCGAAGGCTCATGGGGCGAAGGCGGATTCCACTGGGTGTGGCTTAACGATTGGACCAGATGGACATGGGAAAAGATTTACGAGATGGAACACAGGGTCGTCGCGCTTTTGAAGTCAGACAAGCAGATTAACCCCTTGCTGATGCAGCAGATACTCAAACAGCTTCTGCTCCTTGAGTCCTCCGACTGGCAGTTCCTGATAACAACATGGAGCGCAAGGGATTACGCCGAAAACCGATTCTCCGAACACTACGAGGTTCTGAAAAAGTTGCTTGATCTGGCTGAGACTGAGCTCACAGAGGAGGGCATGGCGTTCGTCAGAACCGTTGCGTCGAAGGACAGGCTGTTCAACTCCATCGTGTCGCCTGAGTTCTGGAAACTCAAGGGCTAAGCTTGATGACAATTCTACTTTGACGGCTGCGCGCCGAGGGCGATACCTCACCGATTTTGGCATCTTGTAATTGAAATCCTCGCGGCTGTGCGAGTGCTTGAATTTCACATCGGACGCCATTGTAGCGCCTGAAATCCGTTATTAAAGCGTAACTTACGGGTTGACAGCATCTTGCGGCTCGAAAATTTATCACATCGGAGCAGCCCAGTTGTATCCCGTTTACTCCCGCGGGCACGCCCCGAAACCTCAGGACTTCCGCGCCGCCTGGCCAATATTTTCCCGTAATTGGCTAACTCTTTGCCAATTGGAAACATGGATGGTTGATGTTTTATCACTCCGTGTTTCAGTGGCTTTGCAGATGTTTACTTTTCGGCCTTTTAAAGGTAACATTAGTGGCCTTTCAAAAAACCATCCAAGGAGGTATTATGTGGCGTTACATTCCACTCCTCATGTCGCTCGTCGTGTCCCTTAGCGGCGAGTATCTCGTCGAAGTAAAAAATGTCCCCGCATCTGCGGTGCATCAGATGGAACTGACCGGCAAGGTCGATGTCGTAAACTACCAGAACGGCACATTGCAAGCGATAACCTACGATGGAGGCAAGACGATAGAGCAGATGGGCTTTAGCTATCGGGTGCTCAGGGACTTAGAGGTTGACAGGGCGCACTGGATGTCCATCAAGGGCAAAGACGGCTGGCATTCCTACGCCCAGTATCTCACGCATTTTGACTCGCTCGCAACAGCTTATCCCAACATCGCAAAGCTGGACACGATCGGCTTCACATCCGACGCAAGCCACTGGCCGATACTGTGCCTCAAGGTATCCGATAACCCTCAGGAGCAGGAGTTCGAGCCTGAAATCAGGTATGTCGGCGTGCATCACGGCAACGAGCAGGTGTCCGGTGAGGTGCTTTACCGCTATGCGACCTACCTTCTGGAAAACTACGGCACGGATCCTGATGTCACATGGCTTGTGAACAACCGCGAGATTTACATAATCCCAGTCCTCAATCCCTATGGCTATGAACATGATACGAGGCGCAACGAAAACAGCGTCGATCTGAACCGCGATTATGGCTACATGTGGGATGGCTCTGGTAGCTCCAGTGAGCCGTATTCCCAACCCGAAACCCAATACATTTACGAACACTCACAGCTGCACAACTTCACCGTCTCCCTGACCTACCACAGCGGGGCATTTTATGTGAACTATCCGTGGAACTACACGCCTGTAAGGCTGCCCGATACGCCGTTCCTCTACGACATATCGGCTGCCTACGCCGATTCGACAGGTTACCCCCTGACAGAGGGATACGAGTGGTATCAGACGAGGGGCGACCTGAACGACTACTCTTACGGCATAGATTCGGATCTGGATGTCACAATTGAGCTTTACAACCCTTTCGATCCGCCTGCTACCATGCTCGATTCCGTGTTCAACCTGAATCGCGGCGCAATGAACATGTGGGCGCTGAAAGGCGGTCAGGGCATCGGCGGGTTCGTCATAGATTCCGTCACAGGCGACACCATCAAAGAGGCCCGCATCTATGTTGAGGGCATAGACTGGCCGGTTTACACCGACAGGGTCATCGGGGACTACATAAAAGTCCTGCAGCCCGGCACATACACGCTTAAAGTTGAGGCGAACGGATACGAGACGAAGTATGTCCCCGACATTCAGGTTACAGAGGACTCGCTCACCCATGTCGATGTCTATCTGACACCCACGAACAGCAATACTTATGCCTTCAAACCTGTCGAAGTCGTCGTCAATGCGAGTAACTACTCGAGGATACCCGTTGACACATTTCTTGTCGGCAACATGCTCGGAGCGCCAGACGGAAGGTTCTACTATCTCGGTGTCGGCGGCCATGTCGTGCTCGATATGGGCGAGCGCACGCCGGCGGTTGGACAGGTGATCGTCCACGAGGGCGATGACGGCGTGCCTGACGAGGGGTTCAGCCTCTACGGCTCCAACAACTGGCATGGGCCATGGTCGTTCATAGGTCAGGGGAACGGCACATCGACATTCAATCTGGCGACACCTTACCGCTACCTGAAGGTCGTCGATGACGGGGACGGCAGCGAATCCGCGCCAAATTGCGGCTATGACCTCGACGCAATCGAGGTGTTCAGGGTTGAAGGCCCCTATCCTGTTGTCAGCGGATACGAGATCATAGACACCCTTGGAAACAACGATGGGCGCATGGACCCCGGCGAAAATGTCGATTTCATCACGGAGATCACAAACATCGGCAATCAGGATGCTTCAACGGTAACAGTTGAGCTCTCAACCACATCGGAATATCTCACGATTGACAACCCTGTGGCCACGATAAGCGGACTTGCCGTGAATGACACCGCTGCGGTCGGATTTGGCATTGCGGTGAGCGAAAATGCGCCTCGCGGCACAGAAGCCGACATCGTTGTGACGGTCACGGATTCGGCAAGCGGCAA
>JALVZN010000062.1 GCA_027037615.1 Caldifarciminota bacterium
CGTGAGCGCTGCGGGCGTTATGAGCGCCTCAATGCCGTAACTCATCCATCCGTGTTCGTCAGGCGGCGAGGTCTGGATGATAGCCACATCGATCGGCATCCTTTTCTCATAGAACAACTTTGGTATCTCGTGGAGGGACATCGGGATGTAGTCGCCGCGCCCTTCGGCTATCGCATCACGCTCGCCTTTACCCGCAAAGAAGGTGTTATGGCGGAAATGGCCTGCCATCTCCGGCCTGCCAAGCGGATGGTCGCCGATCAAAAGCATGTGAACGAGCTCCACATCCTCAAGCTCGTCCTTCCTTGCAGCAAGCGCTCTGAGCATGGCGTGAGGCGTGGCAGCGTTCGCGGAAAGGAACACCCTGTCGCCACTCTTTACAATCTTAGCTGCTTCCTCAAGGCTCATCAATTTTGACCTGTATGTATCCTTCCAGTTTCCCATTTTGTTCATTCTCCTGCTTTAAGATGGAGATAAATTTTAATGCCAATCAGGCGTGAAATAAGCGTGGGAAGCGGGAAAAGAGGCGCAAAATCACTCCGATGTGGGCAGCACTTTCCTTGCCGAGAGGATGTAACCCGTGTGCGAGATCATGCGTTCCCTCGGCCTGACGCCGTGCTCCCGTATCAGCATCTCCCTTTCGAGGATCTCAACTGCCTTAATTCGGACAAAACCGTGTTCCTTGAGCGCTTTCCATGTCGCTTTGACCTGCTCGACATTCGGGGAGAGCGAAATCCATGCGCCTCCGCCCATAAGCGCATCAAAGACAGGGGAGACAAGCGCCCACGGTTCAGGGACATCGACGAAAGCGGCCTCGATGTCGGTCACCCCAAATCCATCGACAGATGGATCGCGCAGGGCAAATTCCACCCTGTCAGAGAGGCCGGCTCGCTCGACATTTGAAATTGCGTTCTTGAGGAACTCCTCCCGCCGCTCAAAGGAATAGACGCGCCCTTCGGGGCCGACCACTCTGGCAAGCATTATCGTAAGCGAGCCTGAGCCCGTCCCCACCTCAAGGACCCTGGAGCCCGCACCTATGCCCGCCTCAAGTATCATCCATCCTGCATCTTTGGGATAGATGATCGTGGTCGTCCGTTTGACCTTCATCGCCACATCGGATGTCGATGGCCTGAGCACATAGAATGTTTTGCCGATGTTCGATTGAAGTGCAGCGCCCCATTCGAGGATCTCAGGCAGCTCAATCTCGCCCAGGTGTGTGGATATCCGCTTGCCGGGCTGAAATGTGACCAGGAATTTGGCCCGTTCGGAATGGTAAACCAGCACCTGCTCCCCTGTCCTTACCGTCATGTCACCACCTTATCACATTGGCGCCGTAGATAAATCCAGCACCAAACGAAACCGTCACGACGATCTGGCCGGGTTTCAACAACCCCTTCTCGTCCATCTCGGCAAGTGCGATTGGGATGGAAGCTGAGCTCGTGTTGCCATATCTGTCGATGTTTATGTAAACCTTTTCGCGGGGCAGGCCAAGCCGTTCGTAAGTGGCCTCGATGATGCGGATGTTGGCCTGATGCGGCACAAGCCAGTCCACATCTTCAGGCTTCAATCCAGCACGCTCAAGCGCTTTTAACGCCGATGTCTGCATCTCGACAACTGCGTGCTTAAACACTTCCCTGCCCTTCATCTTGATGAAATGCAGCCTCTGGTCAACCGTCTCGTGCGACGCTGGCATCTTAGCGCATCCCGCCGGGAGATAGAGCAGATCGCCGAGTTTGCCGTTTCCTTTGAGATACGAAGCGATTATGCCCCTGTTGGAGTCGTCCTTAATGAGCACTGCTGCGCCGGCGCCGTCTCCAAACAGCACACATGTGTTGCGATCCGTCCAATCGGTTATCCTTGAAAGCGTCTCTGCGCCTATAACAAGCACTTTTTTGTAATGCGGTAAGCTCAAAAAACCGCGGGCAAGCTCCAATCCATAAACAAACCCCGGGCAAGCAGCCTCTACATCGAAACAACCTGCGTTTTTGGCGCCGAGTTTGGCCTGAACGAGGCAACCTGTGGCAGGGAACAGCATGTCGGGGGAAGCTGAAGCCACGAAAACCATATCAAGTTCTTCGGGAGAAATACCTGCCCTGTTAAGCGCATCGAGGGCGGCCTTGTATGCCAGATCCGATGTCGATTCATTCGGAGCCGCAATGTGGCGCTCCACTATGCCTGTCCTCTCGCGGATCCACTGATCCGAGGTCTCGACCATTTGTTCAAGGTCATGGTTGGTCAGCACTTTTTCGGGCACATAACGCCCTATCCCTGCTATTCTGATTCCCATAATGACCTCCTGTATTATGCAAAGTTTCAATCACAAGGAGAAAAAGGCTTGATTATGGACGGGTTATTATATCGATCTTTTATGCATCAGGCAAATTGACATGATGCCTTGACACGAAACAGGGGGGGGGGGGGGTATAATTTGTCCCGTAAAGTTAAAAGTGGAGGTTGTTGATGCTATATGGCGATATAGAAAGAGCTTCGGATGTTGCATGTTCCTCTATCCTGCCTGTGGTAACACGGTCTGACCTGCTCCTTCCCATTGCGCTATACTTCTCGTGGACACTTTCACGGAGGTGAAACTATGCAACTTGTGGTTATTTCATTGATTTCGTTCGTTGCAGCAAATGCAACACTGGATAAGAGTGGACACATGATGTATGTGGAATATTCCATCAGTGAGCCCACCAAGGATCAGGGTGTCGTCTATGTCGATATCCTTTTTCATTACAAAGGCGAGACCTACAAAGTTGCACGCCACAGATATCCTGAACCGATAACCTCAATAGTCGATACATTTCCGTGGGTTTCAAAGGACAAATGGGAAGGTGGCGACCTTGAGGTCGTTGCGAGGAAGGCAGATGGGGGTGTTGAGAGGAGTTACATCCCGGAAAAATCAATAGAAGTCAGGGATTTAGGTTATCGAATGCCGAAGTTTGAGCATGAGGTGAACAATGCGCTTGTGAAGGTGAACAATGGACCTGATCCCTATGCGTGGAGGATGTTGGGATATGATCCGGGTCATACTGGGTATTATCCATTTCATTTGTATCCACCATTGGAGTTGAAGTGGATACTTAGGGATTGGGGACATCCTGGGAGTTGGATTACAGATGTATCAGGAGCAGCGGGGCATGAGATGTTGTTTATTCCCAAATCTGTTAGACAGTGGAACATTGTTACTGCAAGGGACATTGAGACAGGAGAGATTATATGGCAGAGGTATGTGACGGCGAATGCGATGACATCGGCTTTATGTATAGGTGATTCAATTTTGTTTGTGGGGTCAGTGATAGGGTTTACCCCATGGCAGGATACAACCTTTTATGCCCTTGACCCATTTACAGGGGAGTTGAAGTGGGGGAGGATTTTCAAATCAGTACAGTATTCCCCAATTGTGATAGACAGTTTAGTTTATGTTCCCAGCTTTGGGCTTTCCATAATTTTTTGTCTGAATTACAGAGGAGATTCAATATGGGCATCGTGGGCAGGGTTTCCCAGCCCTGCATTTGAGGATGGTGTTGTGTTTCACACAGCACCAGACAGTGTATTAAATGCCCGTAATTAT
>JALVZN010000063.1 GCA_027037615.1 Caldifarciminota bacterium
GTCGATCCCATGATCGTGGGAGATGAACCTGCTCTCATTTTCAGAAAATTGGGCGGAAAAGTGCCCGTAATTGCCGATCGGGATCGTCTGAGGGGCGGGCGATACGCCGTGGAACAGTTTGATGTCGAGGCCGTTATACTCGACGATGGGTTTCAATACCTCAGGATACTGCACGATTATCTCATTCTGCTCGTGAATGTTGAGGACCTGAACGGAGGGCCGCTTTTGCCGTTTGGCAGGTTCAGGGAGCCACTTTCCGCCATGAAGCGCGCTGACCTGATAGTTATCAACTATCGGGACAAGGAGTTCGATGATCGGGAATTTAGTTTCGGGATAACGCCCTACATACGCATGCGTTACGAGATAAAGGTGCCTGTGCCTCCGAAGACGCGCGCCTTCGTTTTTGCAGGGATTGCGAGGCCTTCCGAGTTCTTGAACATGCTCCGCAATAGCGGGGTCGAGGTCGTGGGACATAAATTTTTCATGGATCACAAATGGTATTCCGAGAAGGACATCTCGAAAATCCTCAAAAAGGCCCGCGATAAGGGCGCCGATGTCGTTTTAACCACGGAAAAGGATTTCATCAGGTTGAAATCCGCTCCTGATGTTATCAAACCCGTTGAACTTGAGACGCATATCGAGAGGATAGACCATATCGCATCCATTCTGGCGTCGAAGATTGTGTCCTTCCGCCGAATTTCATAAGGCTTTGATTGGGGTGGGCAATTTTGCCGATTGTAAGCCTGACATCGGTCGATCCCTTCAGTCGGACATGGCCACGAAACGAAAGTCCCTCTCGAAGCTTGTAAAAACGGCTGCCTGAATTAAATCGCAAACTTCTGGCTTATAATTTAGCCATCATGAACAAATGGACTCAAAGAGAACTCATAATGGTTGCCGTCGTTGGTGTAACCGTCGCCATATTCTGGATGACATGGACACTGGTGTATGAGGCGATATCGTCGATTTTGCGCCCGTTTGCCCTGAATTACCTGCTGGCCGGCGTGTGGTATCTCGGAGGCACGCTCTCGGTTTACATAGTCAGGAAACCCGGCGCAGCCATATTCGGCGAGCTCACCGCCGCCGCAGTGGAGATGACACTCACGCACTGGGGTTTCATCGCACTCCTGTGGGGGCTCGTTCAGGGCATAGCCGTTGAGTTCGTGTTTTTCCTTCTGGGTTACCGCGAGTGGGGCAAAATGCCGTTTCTGGTTGCCGGAGCTCTGGCCGGCGTTGCAGCTTTTGCTCTTGACTACTTCTTTTACAGCTATCAAAATCTGGCCAATTGGTATATCATAGCCGGAATTGTGAATTCGGCAATCGGTGGGGCTATTGGAAGCGGCCTTTTAGCCGTCCTTATCGGAAGGGCGCTGGAGTCCACCGGCGCACTTGATACCGTTAAAACAGGGAGGAAATGAAGATGTGGACGATGATTTTATTGGCTACATTGTCAAGCGAATCTATATCCCCGATAGACATTGCGCTCGAGAGACTTAGATCGTTCGGCCTTTCTGACTCGGACACGGCCATCGTGATCGTCGTGTCAGAACAGATGCTCTATTTGACGAAAGGCGACGGCGAGATCCTGCGCGCCTACCCTGTATCGACCTCAAAATTCGGCATAGGAAACGAATCCGGGAGCTACAAAACGCCTTACGGCGCGCACAGGATATGGTGCAAAGTCGGTGACGGCGCACTTTTCGGCGAGATAATCAGGCGAAGGAAACCGACAGGGCAGATAGCACACATCCGCAAGGATACGCTTGAGAGTGGGCACGACTACATAACCACGCGCGAGATGTGCCTCGAAGGACTTGAAGAAGGGGTCAACAAGGGCGACCATGTTGACTCGAAGAACAGGGCGATCTACATCCACGGGACAGCCGACGAAGGGAGAATTGGAAGGCCGGCATCTTATGGCTGCATCAGGATGAGGAACAAAGATGTCATCGACCTCTACAACCTCGTCCATGTGGGCACTCTGGTCTATATAATTGACGACACGAAACTTAAACCCTGATGGACACAAGGCGGACATCATGAGCAGCCCGAGAATAAGGATCGGAATAATCCAGGACAAGCCATTTATAAGTTTTCGACCGCTTTCAAAGGCCTTGCTGAAGGCTTTGAACGGCTACTTTGAACGGGAACTTGCCCCTTCCGAGACGGTTCATGTCTATTCAAACGAGCCGCCGGAACCGGGCAGGTGGCTGCTTTTCCTGAAAGAATTTTCGGCTGAAAGAGAGGCGAAAAAGCTTGTCGATGACCTTTTGAAGGCGGGATATTACGCAGGCGTGAGGCTTGTCGGGAAGGAAGTTAAACATGAGGGCAAAGTCATATCCGACAACCGCGCATTCTGGGTTTTTGTGGAGGCGGACAGCGAGATCGATGGCCTGAGAAAGAAGGAATACTTTGAGGGGCAGGGCTTTATGCCGTGGCTCAGGTTCGAGCAATTCTACAAGCCGCGCGGCAAACTGCTGGTCAAAGGCGATGACTGGGAGAAAGAAGTCGAGACGGGCGTGAAGGTTATCCCGTTGGAAGATAACGGACTTATCGAGGTTGACGGGGTGATCGTGGGCATTGGTTTCCACTGGCAGCATGAGGAGCCGCAGACATTTCGCGGCATGATGGAGTTTCTGGTCGGCAAAAGGGGCGGTGTCACGGCAGTCAACGATGTAACTGTGGACGAGTATCTGTTCAGCGTAAATTCGTCGGAGATGGTCAACGCCATGCATATTGAACTGCTTAAGGCTCAGACTGTTGTCGCGCGCGGAACCGTTTTCGCCACGATCGGACGACACCATTACGATGACCCGTTCGACCTCTGTGCTGACGATCACTGTCAGGTCTATCGCGGAACGACGAGGGAGAGAGAGAATTCCATCAAAGCAGTTGTGGAGACGGACGGGGAGGTTTTGACATACAACGGAGAGATATGCGACACGAGGTTTGCGAAGGTGTGCGGCGGCATATCGGAATCCTATGAGTCCGTGTGGGGCGAGAAACATGTGCCGTATCTGGTGCCCATAATCGATGCCCCTGAAGGCGTGGAGGTGCCGTTCCCGGCAAATACCGAGGAAAAGGCGCGGGAATTCATAAACTCGAAGCCGGAGGCGTTCTGCAATCTCGATTCGGACGATGTCCCGCTTTACATCGGGTATGCGAGAAAATATTTCCGCTGGGAATTCACTTACACGCGCGAGGAACTCGAAGCCATACTTCGGAAGAAGATGGGGATATCGGTCGGGACGCTGCTTGATCTCATACCCCTGTCCAGAGGCGCATCATCGAGGATAGAGAAGCTGAAGATCGTCGGCACCGACGGCGAGGTTGTGCTTTCTCCTGAGCTCAGGATAAGGCAGGCTCTGTCCGAGACCACGCTCTATTCGTCCGCTTTCTACCCGATAATCGAGCGGGATGAGAACGGGATACCTCAAAAGATAACTCTGAAAGGGGCCGGTTGGGGGCATGGAGTTGGCATGTGCCAGATAGGCGCCGCTATGATGGCGGAAAAGGGCTACGACTATCGGGAAATCCTGTTCCACTACTACCCGGGAACGGAGATAACCAGCATTTACAGCGGTGATGGATGGAAAGATCCGCTTGGCAAGGCATATAAGTTCTGTTTCGAGGCCTTGAACTGCTACGATGTGCTTGAATGTCCATTTTACCTGCATCGTGAGGAGAAGGATTACGGCAACAGATGCTGGACCGTGCTCGGCACAAGGTGCTTTGGTCAGGTTCAGGACACATGGGAAAAGAAAAAAGAGACATGCTCTCAATGTTGGTTTTACAAACAAATGGGTGAACCGCCCATACCTTCAGAATGACAGCGCCCCAGAACACACAGGCTAACGGAGGCATACTTGATCTCGTCCTGTTTTTCGTTTCGCTGGTGTTCGTGGCGTTTTTCGCTGCATACGAAATCGCTTATGTGACAATCGAAAGATCCAAGTTGCGGTTGTGGTTCAAAGGACGGTTTGGAAAATACCTCGCCGAGCGCCCCGAACGGATTCTGGCGGCCAACCTCATCGGCACGAACATCGCCTCAGTGTCAGCGGCAGTTTTCCTCACACAGTGGTTGATCGCAAGGATGAACAGCGCATGGTCGGCTGTCCTGTCAGGACTCATAACCACTGTGACGATCGTATTTTTCGGCGAAATTCTGCCCAAAAATTTCGCGCGTAAGAAAAATGAGCCTGTGGTTAAGTATCTGTCGTGGCTGATTTTGCTTATGTACGGCATCGGAATAATCCTCATCATACCGCTTGAGAATTTCATCCGAAAGATCATCGTCAAGGGCCACGAATTCACTCCCAAAGAGCGCAGCAAGCAGGAGATAGAGAAGCTCATACTCAAAAGCGAAGAAAATCGCATCCTCGACGACAATTCGGCCAGACTTTTGAGGGATGCGCTCTATTTTTACGAAAAGCATGTGGAAGACCTGATGACGACCGTCAAAACGGTGCCGGCGCTGCCCGTTGACGCTCCGATAGACATGTTTATCGAGGTCGCCAAAGAGAACAAAGAGCCATGGATTCTCGTTTACAACGGGGATATAGACAACATTCAGGGTTACATACTTGTGAGAGACATCCTTTACCTGAAGATCCATGGAGGGAATATCGAAGGGTTCATTCGGGAGGTGGCTTTTGTTTATGTTCACTGGACGGTAAACCGTGTTATCGATGAAATTAAGGAGAAGGGGACGGATATTGCGGTGGTGTTTGACGAATACGGAGGGGTTGTGGGCGTCCTCGACAAAGAGCAGATCATGGCCGAACTTCTTGACTCACTGTATGGTTATGGCATCGTTAAAAAGGAGCGGGGCGAGATCTATGTGGATGGCGACACGGAGCTGGAGGAGCTGCGGGAACTCGGCATCGACATTGACATCGGTGAGGAGCATTCTGTAAACACGATAAGCGGACTCATCCTTTCCATGACCAGGCAGGATCTTTCAGAGGACATGGACATCGTCGGTCTGGAAGCGGAGCTTGGGGATTACATCGCAAAAGTGCTGGAAGTGGATGATTCAGGCGTGATTAAAAGGGTTCTGCTCAGGAAGAAGGAACCAAAAGACAAGAAAGGTGGTGACAAAAGTGGAGAAGAAACTGTTTGAAATAACACAAAGGCTTCTCAAAAGCGGAAATCCCCGTCGTGCGGCTGCGTTTCTGGCACAGAAACATCCTGAGGATGTGGCGGATGTGCTGGAAAGGCTTGACAGGGAAAACAGGATAAAGGTTTTCAAATACCTTCCCATTGAGATGCAGGGCGAGGTCCTGCTGAGATTTGAGGAGAATGTGCTTGATGAGATTTTGCAGGCACTATCCGAGAGCGACATATCGGATCTGGTTGGCGAGCTGGATGTTGACGACGCCGTTGACCTCATTCAGGAACTTGAGCCGAACGAGCGCCAAAAAGTCCTCCTCCATGTCCCTGAGGACGAAAGGAAAGAGGTCGAAAAGTTGCTGAAATATCCTGAGAACACAGCCGGCGGCCTGATGACAACGGAATTCCTCGCCATAAACGACGGTGCGACCGTGAAAGAGGCGCTCGACCGAATTAAAGCGGACAAAGAGATCGAGAACGGCCTGCTCAGCCAGATATTTGTGACGGATTCCGATGGCAAACTCAAAGGTGTGGTCTCGGTCAGTGAACTGCTCAAAGCTCCCGAAGATGAGAAACTTGGCAAACTTGCGAAACCGATCGAGTCTGTGCCTGCGACGATGGATCAGGAAGAAGTCGCAAGGATGGTCGAGAAATATGACCTGTTCAGCGTGCCCGTGATCGACGAACAGGGGCGGCTCGTGGGTGTGATCACCATCGACGACCTCATCGATGTGATCGAGGAAGAGGCATCTGAGGATATAGCCCGTTTCGGCGGTCTGGGCGATGCCGAGTCGATCTTCACGCCGCCGCACCTCGCTGCCAGAAACCGACTTCCATGGCTGCTAATAAACCTTGTGACCGCCTTCATCGCAGCAAGTGTCGTGAATATCTTTAAGTCAACCGTGTCAGCGGTCGTTTATCTGGCCGTGTTCATGCCGATAGTGGCGGGCATGGGCGGCAATGCGGGCACACAGGCGCTCGCCATAACGATAAGGAGCATTGCGCTCGGTGAGGTCATGTTGAGCGATGTCAAAAAGCTGTTGATAAAGGAGATTTTAGTCGGCATACTGGTTGGGATTGTGGTTGGGATTGTCACGGGGGTTATTGCTTACTTCTGGGTTGGAAACTGGTTCTTCGGAGTGCTTGTTTTCGTTGCGCTTCTGGGCAACATGATAGTCGCATGCGTGATGGGCCTTCTAATTCCGATACTTCTAAAGCTCTTCAAACTCGACCCCGCCCTTGCATCCGGCGTGATAGTCACGACCTTCACGGATGTGTCGGGGTTTATGATTCTTCTCGGGCTTGCAACGATATTCATCAAGTATCTGCAATGACTTAGCACGCGTGTGATGGTGAGTGCCCGCTGAGATATTCGACCGCCTTCATTGTGCGACGCCCCTCAGGCATGAGTTCGAGGATTTCAACTCCGCCGTCAGAGGCGGCAACTATGAGCCTTTTCCTATCTATGATGGTGATGTTGCCGGGCTCTCCCCATTCCCCTTCGACAAAGCTCGCCCTCATCGGTTTTATGTAGTTCCCGTCGAATCTGGCTCGTGCGCCGGGGCGCGGTGAAAGGGCGTTTATCTTGCAGGCTATGAATCTGGCGGAGTTGTTCCAATCTATCCATAACTCCTCTTTCGATATTTTAGGGGCGTAGCTGGCGCCGTCCTCCGATTGGGGAGTTGGGGTTATCCTGTCAAATTCCTTGATGGCGCGCAGGATCAGCTCCACGCCGATGGAAGCCAGCCTTTCGGCCAATTCGCCTTTCGTCTCGGTTTCGCCGATCTCGACCTTTTCCTGAAGCAGTATCGGCCCGGTGTCTATCCCGCTGTCCATGATCATGATCGTTACGCCGGTCACCTTCTCGCATGCCATCATGGCGCGCTCCAACGGCGCAGCGCCGCGGTATGCAGGCAAAAGGGAAGGGTGGATGTTGAGAGGCGCCTTCCTCGGCAGTCTCAGCAACTCGTTGGGTATAATTTTCCCGTAGTCGGTCAACACGAAAAATTGGGGGGTTATGGATCTGAGTTCTTCTATGACCTCAGGCTTTTTGACCGATGACGGGGTTATGACGGCGAGTTTGTGTTCGAGGGCTATGAGTTTGACATGTGTGGGGCGCGGCTTCCTGCCCCTGCCGCGAGGCCTGTCCGGAGCGGTCACGACGAGTTTTATGTTAACATCGTGCTTTAGCAGGCCTTTTAAAGTCAGATAAGCGAAATCTCCGCTTCCGAAAAACACTACATCATGGTCGTTCACCCCTCATGCTCCTTTTCCAGCGCGCAATGGCGATCCTGCGTTCGCTGTCCGGCAGCCTATCGACGAAAAGCACGCCGTCCAGATGGTCGATCTCGTGCAGGATCACGCGCGCGTAGAGTTCATCTGCCTCTATCTCGACCTCTCTGACCTTTCCGTCTGGCAGGAGCTCAAGCGCTTCCACGACGACCTTGCTCGGACGGGTAACATCCCAGTAAAGTCCGGGGATGGAGAGGCAGCCCTCTTCCATGACCGATCTGCCCTCAACATATTTGACGACGGGATTTATCAGAACCTGAACGCCTTTGCCGACTTCGAGTGCGTCCAGATCGATGGTCACGATCCTGATGTTCCTGCCGACCTGAGGAGCAGCAAGCCCGATCCCGCGCGCCTTCCGCATCGTAACAGCCATGTCCCGTGAGAAGTTAAACACCTTCTCGTCGATGTCGGGAACAGGCTCACTGACCTTTTTGAGGACGGGATCCCCGTAAATCCTTATAGGATACTCATCCATCTTTGTTGCTTCCCCCTTCCTTTTCAGAACTGAGAAGCTGCACGACAGAGAACTTATCCAATTTTATCACGCTCTGTCCCGTTTTTATCGACACAGTGCGGTCGTCCACGCGGGTTATCGTGCCGATTATCCCGCCGCTCGTCTTCACTCTATCGCCTTTCTTGAGCGATTTCACCATCTCTATGTGTCTCTTTTTCTGTTTCTTCTCTGGCACGATGATCAGAAAATAGAAGATCAGGAAGAACACTATAAATGGGAGGAGCAATCCCCAGATAGAACCGCCTCCCTGTGCGTTTTGTGCGAGCAATGCAACCGGGGTAAGCAGTGATATGGCTATAATTTCTGCATATCTCATTCCATATTCCTCCTTAAAAGTTGTTTAAGGCTCATATTATAGGCGCAATTGCCTGTTAAGGGGAAACTTCGCGGGGTAAGAGGCCTGGAAATCGCTCACTGGCCGGTCTTTGCCGTATCGCCCTCACTTCCTCCGCCAGATAGCTCCATGCATCTCTGCGCCATGTGCTCGATCGTGCTCTGCGGCGGATTTGCGTAGGCCTCAAGCAGCTCCCCATCGGCATCTATGGAGGCAACGAGCGGTATCTGCCTCAGACTGAATGGGTTCAGCCTGTCGTAGATGATCCACATGTGGTCGTCGTCGCAATTCACATAGAGGAAACGAATTTTCTGGCGGTATTTCATCGCCGCTGCCCTGAATGTGTTGTAAAAAGCCGCTTTCTCCGCTCCGGAGAGCCTGTTTGATACAAAGGCCACCATCACGGGAGTTTTGGCGTCCAGGATTTCACGCCACTGAACCGTGTCCTTGACGATTTCGATCAAGGGTGCTGGCTTTTCAGGCTGGGTTTTTTGCGTTTCCTCCTCTTTTTGTTTTTTACACCCGCCAACCACCATCAAACCGGCTATGAGAAGCATGAATGTCGCTCTTTTCATGGCGTCACCTTCCTCCTTGTTCGCACAAAGGGATTTCACGGAGAAAATAAATCCAATTTCCGTCGTATTCAAGTAGAAGGGGATATGCCTTGACCCCATCGCGCAGGGCGTTCCAGAACTCATCCGAAAACTTCTGATCGGTTTTGCTGTTAGGCGAAAAGCAGCGCGCATCCGACCTGAAAACCAGAAAAATGACCACACCGCCCACCCCTGATTTGACCGCTTCCCTCAACTCGGATAGATGCCTTCTGCCGCGCTCGGTCGGTGCATCCGGGAACAGCGCAACGCCGTCCTCGGCAAGCGTGCATCCTTTGACCTCAAGCCAGACCTGCTGAGGCGTGCCATCTCTTTGAACCACGAAGTCGATCCTGCTTCTCCCCAGCTTAACCTCGGCCTTGAAGGATGTGACATCCCTTATCGGAGACAGCTTTCTGTCACTGAGAATTGCCTCCGCAATCTTCCTGTGATACCCGGAATGGACGAAAACCGGCCTGTTGTCGAAAAAAGCGGCCACGAGATCCCATCTGGTTTTCCTGTTCGGGGATGGCATCGACTTCAGGAGCACGCGGTTGCCCTCGAAAAGGAGCTCTGACAGCCGTCCGGGATCGTGCACATGCACAAGTTCTTCCCGCCCATTTATGTCAACTCTGGCGACGAATTTGTTGAGCCTTTCCCTGAAGATCCCTTCTTCGTCTGCGGCGACCGAGATGAGCTTCTCCATCAGGCCATTCCCCTTTCCTTCCTGAGATACCATTCGAGGCCAAAGAGTGAGATCGCAAGCAAGAGCACCCAGAGCGATGAGTCGAATGCGAACAGAAATGTCCGTTTCACGCGGTAATGTTTGACGAAATCCTCACATTCGGCAGTGGAATGGCACAGCCTGCCGCCTGTCAGCCGTGCGACCGACTTCGGCAAAAGCGTATCCACGCCGCCCTGCAGCATCTCGATCGGTATGTCGAGAACCTCGATCGAATCGGCTTTCCTGCCGACTTCGAGGGTATCGCGGTAGAAAATTCCCGTGACTTTGTGTTTGCCACTGCTCAGCTGCAATGGGACTGAGACATATTTCCCGTCTCCTGAGAATGCGAGCGCCACCGTGTCGCTGTCGATGATCGTGTTTACGGCGAGGTCGTTGATGGGGTTGCCGAAGCCGTCATAAGCCTCTGCGATGATTCGCATCTTCTGACCCTGATAGACCACGCCCGGCTCGGTGTAGATGAAGAAGATGTCACCTGGATGCGAGATTCGCGTGAGGATGTAGTGCCAGAGGTCGTAAAAGAGCTGAGGCCGATACAATCCAACGATCCAGAACCTGCCAACCCCCAGCACGATATAGCCTTTGCTGTCTGTGAAAACGGCTGGAATTTTGCCGATGTTGATGAATTCCTTGAGAGGATTGCCGCCTTTGATGAGCCTGAGCTGAGGCAGGGTTGACCAATCTTTGAACTCGCTCCCGATCTCGGACCAGTTTCTGCCCGGTGACAACCTGCCCTTCCCGCCGTATGTGAAACCCATCACATGGGCCTTTACCGAATTTCTGCCGGGCACTATCGCAATTTTGTCGGGCGGCAGCTTTTTGATGGCGTCCATAATGGCGACATCCGGGTCGATGAGAATCAGGAAATCGCTGTCCCTGAACGGAGGCACGCTGTCGCTGACCGTCGGGCCGAGATATTCCCATTTCCCGCCCGCTGTCTGCACGAACACATCGATGTCAGCGTATTTCTCTTTGTCCACAGCCCAGCGGATCAGACGCACGATCGGATCCGGATGAGTGGCAAGCAGAACGCCGCTGGACTTGCTTTTCACAACTTTGATGCCTATCTGTTGCCTGTTGTTGATGGTATCAACCTCTCCCTCAAGGTTGTCGAACCCCAGTGTGTAAAGGTGGAGCCCCTGTTTCAGGGGCGACAGAGGGAACGAGATGCTGTGCAGCCCGTTTCGGGCCATGAAAGTCGTATCCACCACACGGACGGTGTCAGAGGTGACCGCAAAATGGACTTTTGTCGAATCTACCCCCGAAAGGCTGTATTTGACAACGACATGCGCCTGTTCGCCTACCCTGATCACGGATGGAAGCATGACATCCTGAACGGCGAGGTCAATTCCCGTGGATGTGTAAGGTGGCACGATGAACAAAACGGGTTTGCCCCTGTCCGAGGCCGCCGTGTAGAGGTTTTC
This sequence comes from Caldifarciminota bacterium, assembly GCA_027037615.1. GTDB lineage: Bacteria > Hydrothermota > Hydrothermia > B15-G9 > B15-G9 > WGAI01. The sequence goes on from JALVZN010000063.1 coordinate 11,009, forward strand.
CGAGGAGTTGTGGAGCCCATCGGTGATGATGAGGCACACATCCCCTTTGGATTGCCTTATGGGCAGCGAGAGGTCAGTGTAGTTCCCGACGGGTTTGACATCGTTGCTGACGGGATAGACCGAATCCGAAAAAAAGTAGCTTTTCGAGGCCAATTTCCGCAGTTTTGAGAAGGTCGAGTCGGCCCATTCCCATTTCCCGCGCC
>JALVZN010000064.1 GCA_027037615.1 Caldifarciminota bacterium
ACTACCCCAATCGAAATTCCCTGCCATACATCGACCTTTACGGGATAAAGGAGACAAAAACGATGTATCGCGGCACGCTCCGCTACATCGGATGGTCAGAGACCATGAAGAGGATCGCTGACCTGAATCTGCTGGATGTCACGGAGAATGACCTGAGCAAGACGACCTACCGGCAGTTGATCGCCGAAATAGTGGGCGCGAGCGAGAAAGATGACATCGTAGATGCGGTTGCCAGATACCTTGGGACAGAGCCTTATTCGACGGTCGTTAGGAAGTTGGAATGGCTCGGCCTGTTCAGCGACCGCGTCATCGGGCTCGAAAAGGGCTCAAATCTGGACGCCCTCGTGCAGCTCATGCTCGAAAAGCTGCGCTATGAGCCGGGCGAGGTGGATGTGGATCTCATGCAGCACCATTTCTTCGTCAGTTATCCGGATGGCAGCAAGAAGGAGCTGATCTCAACGCTCATCGATTATGGCATACCGAACGGCGACACATCCGTTGCCAGAACCGTCGGGCTGCCGGCTGCAATAGGCGTGAGGCTTATCCTCGAAGGAAAAATCAGCCTGCGCGGCGTGCAGATACCCGTCCATCCCGAGATTTACAGGCCTGTCCTCGAAGAGCTTGAGAACCTCGGCATCAAATTCCATGAAAAAGAGAAGGAACTCGACTGATTTTGCAGGGCGGGGCAGCACCGCTCCGCCCCTCCGTTTACACCCACGCAATTTTTACTTGATAATAAAGATGAAATGGATGGAGCATCTCACTTCAAAAAGTTCATGTTAATCGCCGTCCTCGTTGCGACGGCTTTCATAGCTGGCTGCAAATCCAGTAAAGAGCCCGTTACAGTCCGAAAGCAAAAGATCAAGGGTAATCTGAAAGTCGCTGTTATAAACTGTTCTGGTGTTGCAGACCTTGCGCGTAGAGTGACCTTCTGGCTCAGGGACATGGGGTATGATGTCATTTACTATGGCTCTGAGTCGAAGCCCATCGATAAGACCACGATCATCGACCACATAAAACGCAACAGGAAGTATGGCAAGATGCTTGGAGTTTCAATAGGTTGCGGAAACATCATCTATGAGCCTGACCCCGATTCCCTTTTCGATGTGACACTTCTCATAGGAAAGGATTACAAAAAGTATTTCCGAGACGCCGCGCGTGAGAGGAAGCTTTACTGATGGGGATGAGGATCTTCATATCCGCCGGTGAACCGTCCGGCGATCTGCATGCCTCTGCACTTGTTAGGTCGCTGAAACGACTGTTGCCAGACGCTCATTTTTTCGGCATGGGCGGCTCCTTGATGCGCAGAGAGGGCGTTGAGCTGATCCATTCCTTTGAGGAGAAGTCGGTTATAGGTTTTCTTGAGGCGATTTTCGAGTTCAAACACCTGCACAGGGTCATGGCCGACCTCGTGCGTGCCGCCCGAACGGCCGATATCGCCATAATGGTGGACTACCCCGGATTTAACCTCAAGCTCGCATCACACATAAAGCGCTACGGCGTCAACACGGTTTACTACATCGTCCCTCAGGTGTGGGCGTGGGGCGGATGGCGCATCAGAAGCTTGAAACGATACATCGACCTTGCGCTGGTCATACTCCCGTTCGAGGAGCCGTTGCTCAGGCGGTATGGGATAGATGCGAGGTTTGTCGGCCATCCCATCGTGGATATGGTCGAGAGCGACAACGACATCGTGGAGCTAAATCATGGTAAGCGATGGACAGTCGGGCTTTTGCCGGGCTCAAGGCCGGACGAGATAAGGAGGCTCCTTCCGAGGATGATGGAGATCAAGCGTCAGCTCGCTGAGAAATTAAATCAGGATGTGTTTTTCCTGCTCTCGTTGGTGGACAATCGTTTCCTGAACGATGAGCTTTTGCATGAGCCTGACATCATGGTGCTTCAGGGCAGGGCTCGCGGCATAATGAGGGCGTCGGATATCGTTTTGCTCGCCTCCGGAACGGCATCGCTTGAGGCCGGACTGATAGGTGTGCCGATGGTCGTCCTTTACATGCTCTCCGATGTCTCATGGCTTCTCGCAAAGCTCATGGCGCGCGTGGAATACACCAGCCTCGTTAACATATTGTTGAACGAAGAGGTTGTGCCAGAATTCATACAGCATGTGCATGCCGATGAGATCGCCGGGCTGATGTATGACCTCATCACAAACGACGAGCTCAGGCAGAGGATGGTCAACAGGCTTACCGAGTTACACGCCCTCCTTTCCAGACGGGGTGCAGCTGAAAGGGCTGCCGGGTATATCGTCGAAAAATTCGCTGGCTCAAGGCCGTGAACGGGCTGCTCATCATCATAGCCATAAGTTCAGGACGCCTGTTTGCATCCTTTGACCTTTTCGAGAACCTGTCTGCCGCCTCTTTCATCTATCAACACGACACATCGAGCATGTCGATCAGCCTATCCTCATTCTCAAAAAACGACTGGTTGGTCAACCGTCGCATCAGACAGTTGGAGTTCCTGACCTCTTTCAGACACAGAATCGGCATCGCCGGAATGGAGTTCAGGCTGGTGGGCTCGGAGAGAAGGGAAAACATGGCGCTCGCAAGGGAAATGAAGTTCGATGCGATCTCGTCGGTCTCAATTCGCCAGAACCTTGAGTTCAACAACGATGTCCAGTTCGATCTCCAGAAACTCGGCGGCGCAGTTTACACCGCTGACAATTCGGGCGTGAGCATAGACAGCAGGCTCGGCTGGTCGAGCGAGGATCAATCCGCCTCCCTTTACACCAGAATGGACAACAAAAGGCTGATAACACGGGCGTTGCATGGCGTTCAGTTCTCGTCGAAATGGCAGCATATCGGGCTCAACATTAACGGAAAAGCGGAGTATGAGACGAACAGCTATGAGCTGGCTGGCGTGAGGGACAGGGAGTTCAGGAAAGGCGGGGAGCTCTCCTCACAATTTTCCAATCCATCCGTAACAGTGGAGGTGAATGCAGGCGCATGGGATTACGCTTACCTGAAGTCACGGACGCGCAACCATTTCGTCAAAAGCCTTGATGTCACGGCCAAAAGTCAGCTCGACTGGGGGGCATCCGCCATGAACATAGAATTTTCCAGCGGATTGAACGACAACACATTGAGCACGATATCGCTCTGGGAAAAGATCCGCTCTCACACCCTGCAATTCAACTACACGCACGGCGAATTCGTCGGCAGGTTCAGGGCATCGATAAAGCGGTTCTATTACCCGTCAGTGAAACCGGACGACAGGGATGAGAGGTTGATCGAGACATCCGTCGCACTCCTCAAGCATCCGATATGGAACTCGTTTCTTGACATTGAGTTAGGCGTAAGGCAGAACGACTTTGTGTTCGTCAGGGCGGAACGCTCCGCTAACACCCGCAGGCGCCAGATATACTTCATCAAGACCGGATATGCTTACAACGGCCCCATCGAGGTGAAGGCGTCAAATGAGGTCGCTGCGTTTTACACATTCTATCGGTTTGACCCGGCTCACGATATGCTGTTGCG
>JALVZN010000065.1 GCA_027037615.1 Caldifarciminota bacterium
GCAAGACGCACAGGCATAACGATGTAAAGCAGATCCTGATTTTCATCGATCTCCGTGGGCCTTATGAGGATCGCCCTCAACGGATCGTAGAAGTGCATCTCGATCTCGAAAGACCTGATCTTTTTGATTATGTCGAGCAGAAAGCTGGCGTTCAGAGCGATCTTCATGGGTTCGCCTGTGTAGTCTCCCATGAGCGTCTCCTCAGCCTCGCCGCTATCCGGAGAGGACGCTTTCACGGTGATTTTGTCACCCTCAAGCGTCCAGACGGTTGCGTAGGATGGCGATTCGGTGAAAACCATCAGTCTCTTCAGCGCCCCTGAGATCTCGTCCCTGTTAATTCTCAGCACGCCTTTACCCGGTATCTCCGGCAGGACATTCTGGTATTCAGGATATGGGCCCTCGATGACGCGAGCCACGAGCCGCGCATTCGGGAATGAGAATTCGATGAGCTCTTTCGATGTCCGTATCACCACATCTTCGTCGTCCCTGTTCTTCAGGAAATCGAATACCTGAGGAGAGACAATCGCCTCGAAATCGGATGGATAGTCACCTTTTATCCCGAACAGGCCAAGCCTGTGAGCGTCTGAAGCCACGAAACGGAGTTCGCCATCGAACACATGCCAGTAAATACCGGTCAGAAATGCCCTGAGATCGTCTTTCGACACGCAGAAACCGACATAATCGACGCCTTCAAGCACGAGTTCCCTCGGGAAAACGATTTCGCTCTCGCCCTCCGGATACGAAATTTCGGGGAAGTCTTCAGGGCTGAGCCCGATGAATTCGTAGTGGTTACCCTTGGGAGTTTTTAATGTTGTCGTTCCATCGTTTGAAACCAGCTCGATGTAAGGCTCGGTTATGTTCGACAGAACTTCGAGAAATGTTTTTCCCGGGAGTGTGAACATGCCATGTCCTTCTAACTCGGTGACTGTGACGGATTCCACAATGGAGAAGTCCAGATTTGTGCTTTTCAGAATCATCTCTCCGTTCTCGGTGACCTCGACCAGAAAGTGCTGCAATATCGGCAAGTTTGACCTCGTCGGCAACGCCTTTGCGGTTTCTTTTGCCGCCTTCAAAAGGGTTTGCGTTTCAATTCCGATCCTCATTTTTCCCTCCTGTGATTTAGTAATTTAGATTAGAAAAACAAAACTTTAAATGTGTTTTTATTATAGCACCAAACAGCTGCGAAATTCTCCGTTCATACCTCAAACATCTGTGAAAACCGCCTATGGAACGGTGTTTGTTACGCGATTTATGATTTTTCAAGAGAGATTGTTCCCTGTTCAGTCCGAGTTTAAAAGGTGTCGAAAAATATGACACGATTTTATTGAAAACTGCTTCTGTTTTGGATCTAAAATCGACACGGAGACAGGCGATTTCAGTTCATGAGGGAATTCACTGCATGGGTAAACATGGATTTGAAAGTTTTGTCGGATTTGAGGCGTTTTCGGGCATTTTTGATCGTGTAGATCACCGTAGAGTGAGACCTGTTTATGTGTTGCCCGATCTCCTTCAGCGAAAGCTTCAAAGTGTCACGCAGTATGAGGGTTACGGCCTGACGGGCAGCCACTGCTGACGGCCGTCTTGTTTTGCCTTTTATCTCGGATACGGGAATCCGAAAACTTTTCGACACACTTTTGAACACATCATCGACAAACAGCTCAGGCTCCTGAAGCATGTCTGATAGCACATGGCGTATATCTTTGGTGCTCAGTGGATTGTCGGATAGAGACTGGAATGCCGCTATCCGAGCTATGGCTCCCCTTATCTTTCGGTTGTCGCCTTTGAGGTTTCTGGCTAAGAACTCGATCTCATCTTCGGGGAGGGTGATGCCGAATTCATCGGCATAATTGGCTATGATTTTGTAGCAAAGCTCGAAATCAGCCCTGTTTATGTAGGCCACGACGCCCGACTGGATTCGCGATTTTATGCTTGTGTCGAGCCAGCGCATGGACTGGAGCGAATAACGGGACGCTATGACGACCTGTTTGCCTGCCGGTATCATGCTTTTCAGGATATTGAGAAACTCTCTGATCATAAACGGCTTTCTTTTTAGATCGTGGAAATCGTCGAACAGGAGGATGTCGATATTGCCCAAAAACTCCCGGAGCTTCGAGATTTGTCTCTTCTGGACAGCTCTGGCCACCATATCCACAAACCTGCCGGCCGTGAGATACAAAATTCGGCGATTCGTGTCAGCTTTCAGCGCTTGAATCCCTATTGCATTGAGCAGGTGGGTCTTTCCAAGCCCTGTGCCTCCCACAATGAATAGCGGGTTTATTCTGCCCGGATAGGATGCGACAAACTTCGACCATTTCAGGGCATACTCGTTGGAGCTGCTTTTCATGAAATTTTCAAAGGTCAGGTTTCGGAGAAGCCCGGATTTTTTGACTTTCTCCTCAAAGATCTGCTCAAGTTCGTTTTCACTTTTGCTCTTGATTTTGACTTTCAAACTCAAACCCATCCGTTCAATTGCCTCTTTTATCCTTTTCTGAAAGTGCATCTGGACGAATTCGGCAAAAAATTGGTCAGGGGCGTAGAGGAGCAGGGTTGAAGGATCAGCCATCTCGGCCTCAAGTGGCTGAATCCAGACCTCGATAAGTCTAGATTCTACTAAGCTTTTCAGCTCTTCTATGATGGTCTGCCAGATGGCTGTTTTGGGCGCAAAATCCTTTCTCGCAGATGTAGGCATCTCGCTCGCTCCTCCAGTTTGCGGATGGGTTTTAAGGCAAGGGTTAATCTTAGGTGTCTGCGATTACATCAGTCAAATGTGGCTTTACTCAGTGTTATAGGCGACATTCTGTGGATACATGAAACTTTTTTCATTTCGCTTTCCAAAGCGCATAATGTGCAATGGATTGGCCTATTCATGATTTTAGCTCTCACCTTTTGCGTTAAAGTTTTATCAAAACGGGAAGATGTTGTGGCCAAAGGCAATGTTATATGGGACTGGAATGTCCAGACCGATGGCGTGATTGACACCCACCTTGAAAATTTAAGTCCTTGAAAATCAGCTGAATTTGTAATGGTGTGGGGCATAAAAGCATTCGTTTTAATGCTGTCCCAAAGCTTGACTTAAAATGGAAGCTGAAATCGGTCGGCGTGTAACATGTTGATGCAGCTACAAAAACAAAAGAAGGGAGGAAAACTTCCCTCCCTTCCTCTTAATCCACAACATGTTTTTGTTATTCTTCTGCGTGGTAGAGTTCGTCCCAGATCCCCGGTTTGTCCATGTTGTGCAGGTAGTAGTCGATGTATTTGGATGCGTCGGTTCCGGCACCAGCTGCGAGGATAACGGTTGCCGCACCTGTCACGGCATCACCGCCAGCAAACACGCCGGGCTTGGAAGTCGCAAATGTCTTCATGTTGGCCTTTATGGTGCCCCATCTGGGGTGAATCTCAAGGCCAGGGGTGGTGTAGGCTATCGTAGGCTGAGGTTTCTGTCCGATTGCGACGATTATCATGTCGATCGGCATGCGGAACTCTGAGCCGGGAATCTTGATCGGCCTTCTGCGGCCGGATTCGTCGGGCTCTCCGAGCTTCATCCTGATAAGCTCGACCTCTTTGACCCAACCGTTTTCATCCCCGATATACCTGACTGGAGTCACGAGCTCGTCGAATATGACGCCTTCCTCAAGTGCGTTTTCAAGCTCCTCTTCCCTTGCGGGGCTGTATTCCTTGGTTCTCCTGTAAAGGATGTGAACTTCCTCTGCGCCAGCCCTGAGTGCGCTTCTTGCAGCGTCCATTGCGACATTTCCGGCACCGACCACTCCGACTTTCTTGCCGACGAATACAGGCGTGTCGAATTCGGGGAACTTATAGGCGCGCATGAGGTTAATTCTTGTCAGGAACTCGTTTGCGGAGTAAATTCCGAGCAGATTTTCGCCGGGGATGCCCATGAAGCTCGGCAGGCCTGCTCCCGTTCCGATGAACACAGCGTGGAAGCCTTCCTCCTGCATCAGCTCATCGATCGTCATGGTTTTTCCAACGACGAAATTCGTTATGATTTTAACGCCAAGCGATTTGATGTATTCCACCTCATGTGCAACGATTTCCTTGGGCAATCTGAACTCAGGGATACCATAAACGAGCACGCCGCCCGGTTCGTGAAGTGCCTCAAATATCGTCACATCGTGTCCCATTTTGGCGAGCTCACTTGCGGCGACAAGACCGGCCGGCCCTGAGCCGATGACAGCGACCTTAAAGCCGCTCTTTTCTTTCATCTCCGGCAGCGTCATCTTGCCCTGAGCCCTCTCGTAATCCGCGACAAAGCGTTCAAGACGCCCTATTGCAACCGGCTGACCTTTCCTGCCAAGGATACATTTCATCTCGCACTGCTCTTCCTGAGGGCAGACACGGCCACAAACTGCCGGCAGCGGGTTGAATTTCTTGATGTGCTGGGCGGCTTCGACATATTTCTTTTCCATGATGAGCTTTATGAAGCCCGGAATGTCGATGTGGACAGGGCATCCCTGAACGCAAGGCGGTCTCTTGCACAGGATGCATCGGGAGGCCTCGAGGAGAGCCTCGTCTTCCTTGTATCCGAGTGCGACCTCGTCGAACACCTTGATCCTCTTTTCCGGATCAAGCTTTTCCATCGGCGTGCGGACATAGTTAATGCGTGCCATCAGGCGGCCTCCTTCCTTTCTGCTTTAAATCTTTCAAGTGATATCTTTTCCTGATTCACATACATGCGGAGCCTTTTCATCAGGAGATCGAAGTTCACGAGATGGGCGTCGAATTCGGGGCCATCCACGCAGGCGAATTTGGTTTCGTTGCCAACCTCCACCCTGCAGGCACCACACATGCCCGTTCCGTCAACCATGATCGGGTTTAAGCTGACGGTGGCCTTTATGTCGTATTTCTTCGTGAGATCAGCTGTCGCTTTCATCATTGGGACAGGCCCAACCGCAAAGACATGGTTAATTTCGCGGCCTTCGTCAATGAGCTTCTGAAGAGCGTGAGTTACAAAGCCCTTCATGCCGTAGCTGCCATCATCCGTGGTTATGATGAGCTCGTCGCTCACCTCGGAGAGTTCATCGGTCAGGAAGATCAGATCCTTTGTGCGGAATCCCACGATGGTGATCACCTTGTTGCCCTTGTCCTTGAGGCCGCGAATGAGGGGCAGGAGGACAGCGGTTCCAAATCCGCCGCCCAATGCGGCAACTGTGCCCCAGTTCTCGATCTCAGTCGGTTTTCCGAGTGGTCCCACGAAGTCACGCAGCTCATCGCCAGGCTCGAGTGTCCCAAGGTGCATGGTCGTCTTTCCGACTTCCTGGAAGATTATGGTCACGGTCCCTTCCTTTTTGTCGGCTTTTGCGATTGTCAGCGGAATCCTCTCGCCCTTATCCGTGACCCGCAACATTATGAATTGTCCGGGTTTCGCAGCACGAGCAACGAATGGGGCTTTTATTACCATCATCCTTGAACCCGGCCCCAAAACCCTCTTCTGGAGTATAGGGTATCCCATTTTTGATGTTCCTCCTTCTCAGCTTCCTTTTAATTTCTTAAGCAATTCCTTGTTTCTTTTCTCCACTATTTCGGAGGCCACCTCAAGGAGGGTAAATACGCTCTCAGTGGCAATTCTGTAATACACATTTACCCCTTTCTTCCTTGAGGCGAGTATGCCTACCTTTTTCAAAATGGAGAGATGCCTTGAAACAGCCGATTGATCGATCCCAAGTATCGGGATTATCTCAGATGCGCATTTTTCACCGTCCCTCAACAATTCTACGATCTGGATCCGTCGGCTGCAAGCAAGGGCGCTGAAAACATCACGGCGTGGATCCTCCGGTTCTTTCACTTTCACCCTCTCTTTCTTTTTTAACATCTCAGCCGCCTCCTTGTTATAATCCTCAGAGCAGCCACATTTTATCGCTGTGAAATATAATTGTCAACAAGGTCAAATATGCATTTTTAAACTGTTTCAATTAGGAATACAGCTATTTCAACATTAGCGAGTTGGGAAACGCTTCAAATTTTTCCGAATAATGAGCGCCAGCCATGTTTTAAAAAGTATAAAACTGAGCTTTTCAGATGTTGGTATGCAAACCATAACGACCGTGTGCTTCGTCTCATTTCGCGATGTATGCCTCTTGCGTCGGCTATCACGGCGACCTTCCAGCCCGCCTTTTTGGCCCGGTAGCAGAAATCCACATCTTCAAATCCGTATCGGTAACGCTCATCCAGAAGCCCGATACTCTCTATCACATCGTGTCGGATGAGCATTGTTGCGCCGCTCACCCAGTCAACCTCCATGTTTCTGTCTCGATCTGCATCTGCGTATAGATGCCTCAACTCTATCGATGGTAACATCTTGCCGAGCGGTGTTCTCCTGGCGAGGATGGTCATCGGTGTAGGGAAGCTCCTGCCGTTGAACTGGCTTGTCCCGTCTTCGTGCCTCAGGTTAAATCCCGCTATGCCAACATCGGGATTGTTTTCCATGAATGAGATCGCTCGACTTAAGGCTTTCGGATGCAGGGTTAGGTCGGTGTCCATGAGAAGGATGTATTTTCCGCTCGCATGATTTATCCCCATGTTTCTCAGGCCTGATATTGAGAAACTTTCTGCCTGAACGAGTTTAACAGAAATCACTGGGTTCTCGGGGTTTAAATTGGCCACGAATTCCTCAGTCCCGTCATTTGATGGGACATTCACCACAATGATTTCAGTCGGGAAGTCAATGTGAGACTGCAGGATAGAGTTTACGGCGGATTTGAGGTCCTCAAAGTATCGGTAATTTATGAGTATGATGGACAGGGTGGGTTGAGACATCTTAAAAAGAAGAATGCCGGGGGCGGGAGTTGAACCCGCACGGGCCGAAGCCCACATGGCCCTCAACCATGCGCGTCTGCCAATTCCGCCACCCCGGCAAAATTCCAAGAAGTGCGAATATTATGGACTTTTGGGCTTGCATGTGTCAAGCTGTCAATGAGCCCTGACGATCTCTTTAATTCTCATGAGGCGCATCAGGTCGCCGCGTTCCATTTCGGACAGCTTCATGGAGATGTATTTGACCGTTTCTTCCAGTTCAGGGATCAGCACATACTCGAGTGCGTTAACTCTCCGCCTCGTTTTCCCGATCTCGTCGGCCAGAAGCTGCAATCCCTTTTCCTTTTCGGCGAGTTCCATCAGCGATGATATGGCCTTCTCAAGGGCGGAAAGCGCCACATCAAGCTCGGCAGAGGTGGTGGCAAAGCTGTAAGGTATCATCTCACCAGAAATCTGCTCTTTGAACGACGGGATGGAGACGGACATGAGCCGTTTGACGGAGATCTCCGTTGATATCTTCTTGGTCGGTATGAGGAATGCCTCTTCAACTTCTTCCGGATCCATCGATGCCCTCGCGAAAGCAAAACGGCCGCTTGCCTCTGCTATCTCCCTGTCAACCCGTTCCCTGAGCTCTTTTACGGTCTTGATCATGTCCAGCAACCGGCGAATTAACTCGTTCTGCTTGTCCTTTAACAGCTTGTGGCCGCGTTTCGCTACGGATGTGCGCCGTTTTAGCTTCAACAACTCCATTCTGGTAGGGCTTACCTCTATCATTTCGTTGCTCCTCCTCAATAGTGGGCTGAATTATAACGCCTTACTTCCGCTTCTTGAAGTGGCCGAATTGGTCTGCCAGAGTTGCGCTTTGCAATGGGATTTCGAGATAAATGCGAGCCCGTTCGGTTGTCTCACAGGAAAGTTTATCTGGAGCGGCTTTCGTTGAAATCACAATTTTTTTTCTCTAAAATCGGCTTGTGAACGAGATGACATATCGATTTAGCGGACATAGTGCGACATCCAATCGATTTGAGGGGCTGTCATTTTGCAGCCCCTCTTTTTTATAACCCATTACAGGGAGGTATGTTATGAGTATTAAGGCGAGAAGGGTGCTGGATGAGATCGTTCCTTACATTCCGGGCAAGCCTATCGAAGAGGTTGCCCGCGAGCTTGGCATGGATCCAGACTCCATCGATAAACTTGCATCAAATGAGAACCCGCTTGGCCCATCACCACGCGCTATGGATGCACTTAAAAAGGCTTTGGGAGAGGTAAACTTTTACCCAGACGATAGCAACTACAATTTGAAAAAGAAGCTGGCGGAGATTTTCGGGATATCCGAAAGCCAGTTAATCATCGGGAACGGTTCTGTCGAACTTCTGCTGATGCTTGGGCTCGCATATCTTGAGCCTGGAGATGAAGTTGTCGCCAGCGACCAGTCGTTCATCATGTATCGCATTGTGACGAAGATGCTTGGCGGAACTCTCATCGAACCGCCTTTGAAAGATTACAAGATTGACCTTGATGCCATGGCAAACGCCATAACGCCGAAGACCAAGCTGGTGTTCATATCAAATCCCAATAACCCCACTGGGACAGCCATTTTCAAAGATGAGGCTGATGAGTTCATGCGTCGAATTCCAGACGATGTCATTGTGGTGTGGGACGAGGCGTACTACGAATACACGCCGGGCAAAAGCCTTCCTGACGGCCTCGATTACCTGCACGATGGCAAAAATGTCGTCATCCTGAGGACGATGTCGAAGGCCTACGGGCTTGCAGGGTTGAGGATCGGATACGCTTTCGCAAAAGAAGAAATCATCAGGAACATGATGAAGGTTCGGCTGCCGTTCAATGTGAACAGGCTCGCTCAGATCGCCGCCGTTGCCGCACTTGATGATCAGGAGCATGTGGAAAAAAGCAGGATTATGGTGGAGGAAGGCAAGAAATACCTTTACAGGGAACTCGATAAGCTCGGCCTGTTCTACACACAAAGCTACACGAATTTCATATTTGTGGACACCCCGTTCAACGGCAGGGAGATATACGAGGCTTTGCTCCATGATGGGGTCATCGTTCGGCCTCTGGGGGTTTATAATTTCCCCAACGCAATAAGGGTAACAGTCGGGTTGCCCGAACAGAATAAGCGATTTATCGCTTCCTTACGCAAATTCATGGAGAGGAAGAGGGGAAAGGGAGAATATAATGCCTCGCAGACGGTCGAACATGCGATTGGGAAGGGTGTTAGCCCTTGAAGTGCTTTACAGATGGGACCTGCTCAATCACAATTACGACGAAATCATTAGCGATGTAATCAGGCGGGAAAATCCGAACCAGAGGGTTAGGGAGTTCTTGATCCAGCTCATAAATGCCTTCTTCCAGCACAAAGATCAAGTTGATGAGTTGATAAGGCGCAATTCCAGAAACTGGAAGCTCGAACGGATGCATATAATCGACCGATCCATTCTGCGGCTTGCGGTTACCGAGCTCATCGCCATTCCCGATGTGGATGAGAATGTCGTCATCAACGAAGCGGTTGAACTGGCCAAAACCTATTCCACCGATGAGGCGCGCGCGTTTATCAACGGCGTGCTTGATTCGATTGTGAAGGAGTTAAAATCCCAGAGTCGCGATGATGGCGGGACTTCAGAGAGCAATTGAAAAGCGACTTTATTTGGTGCTTTTTGTGACATTCATCTTTCGTGGCGCATTCGTCCTGAATGCGGTTCGTCATCCTGAGCGGGCTTTCGCCACATGGCCGGATACATGGGAATATGAAAGCGTTGCGCACAACCTCGTTCAGGGTCACGGCTACACTCTGCACGATACGCCTCCATACAGGCCTGAGATGATAGTCACGCCGTCGTATCCGTTCGTTGTCGCGGGAATTTACAGGGTTTTTGGGCAACATGTCGCTCCTGTTCTCGTGTTGAACTTGCTTTTCTCAGTGGCTTCCGTGGCTTTGATCTTCGTTCTTGGGATTTATCTCACTGGAAACCCTAAGGTTGGATTCTGGGCATCGCTCCTTTTCGCCTTAAACCCGAACGCTGCCTTATACACCGGTCAGGTTCTTGCTGAGACATTTTACCTGATGCTTTCCATCTTGCTGTTTTTCATCGTCGTGGTTTTTGACAGGCCTTCGCCTGGCGCCATTGTTTCCTTCGGGGTGATTGGAGCGATTCTGCTTCTCACAAAACCCATTGGTGCCCTGCCGATCATCGGCGCCCTCGTTTATGCGGTTTGGAGGAGCAGGAAGCCGAAATGGCTTCTTTCTGCGTTCATCGTTCTCATTCTCGTTTTTCCGTGGCTCTATCGAAATCGCCTCAGGTTCGGGATGTGGAAATTCTCATCTGTTGCCGACATGACACTGGTGATTTACCACGCTGCGCCCGTTGTCGCGCATGTCGAGAACCTGCCGCTCGATTCCGCCGCTATGAAATACCTTGGCCCTGAACTCTACGAGAAGGTCGCCGACAGGTATCCTGACCCGATCGCCCTTGATCTTGCCGCAAAGTATGCCAGAAAAGTCATATCCAGCAATATGGGCACATATCTGAAGCTCATGTTGACCGGCGTGCCGATAGTTACCTTCATGCCCATGAGCATGGCCGAATTTGCGAGGTTTATGGGCGGTAAGGTCTCCAGACAGCCCGTGTCGCAGGATGTGATAAGTGCACTCAGCAAGCTGAATTTTTCTAAGGCGTTGAAGCTGGTTTACGACCGCAGGCTCAGGTCACTTACCGGGATCGGCGCCGCAATTTACATTTACGCCTTGTTTTTCAACCTGCTTCTTCTTCTGTCCGCCTTCATCGGGCTTATCCGTTTTCCCGATAGGCGATTTTCACTTGTGGTGCTGTTGTTGAGCCTTTTTATTCTGGTTCCAACGGGGATATGCCCTTCTCCAAGATACCGATTGCAGCTTGAGCCATTCTGGAGTTTACTGGCAGGGTATAGTCTTGTATCCTTGAAAAAGAAAAAGGAGGGATAATCATGAATGTGATGGCTGTTCTTTTCGCTATCCTGATGGCAGCGCCCAACAAGAACCCACACAATATCCATAATATCAGGAAATACTTTATGATGAGTGATTTCTGGTTTGGCTCTGTCACGGGCAAGGTTAAGGGATATGCATCTCCACAGGGTGATAAGACCTACGATTTCGCTTTGAAATTCAACAAAAAAGGGACTTACGAGCTGCAGGTTGTTAAATTCTCCGAAGGCCGCTTTACAGTTATGGATTCCAGAACGGTCGATGTAAAGGCTGGCGATAGGATTAC
>JALVZN010000066.1 GCA_027037615.1 Caldifarciminota bacterium
TTTTCTCGGCGATGAACCTGCTGAGATCCCATTTTTCGTCAAGCCCGACGAATTCAACGAAGTTCTTGAACAGCTGTCCGCCGTGTTCCGTATGGGAAACCTCAGGATGGAACTGGACAGCAAACAGTTTTCTTTGAGGGATCTCCCATGCGGCGATCTGTCCGTTTTCGGACACTGCAAGCACCCTGGCGTCAGGCGGAGGCGATTTCACCTCATCGGAATGGCTCATCCATGCCGTAAATCGGGACGGAAAGCCTTTCAGAATGACGCCCTGTTCGATCACCTTCACCCTCGTGGGGCCAAATTCAGGATGCTCGGACGGCCCAACTGAGCCACCAAGCAATTTGCTGAGTGCCTGAAACCCATAGCATATCCCGAGTATCGGGATGCCAGCATTCAGGAGCTTCAGGTCAGGCATCGGTGCGTTCGGGGAATTCACGCTTTCGGGACTGCCCGAGATGACGACGGCGCGCGTTTTTGGGGTCAAATCATCTCCAACGATGGAAAAAGCCCCGTTTTCACGCAACCTTCTCGCAATCAGGAAGGTGTATTGCGAGCCGTAATCGAGGACAAGGATATGTTCTCGGGAATATCCAGCGAGGTCTGAGTTGTAGGTCATAAATCAAAAGCTAAAGGTCACGGAGGGGTGTTCGCCCCCCTCCGCGACTAACTCTCGAATTTTCCGACTATGAGAGAAGCGTTATGTCCACCAAATCCGAACGAATTCGAGAGGGCGTTTCTGACTGTTACCTTTCGCGGCCCGTCCGGCACATAGTCGAGGTCACACTCCGGGTCAGGATGTTCGTAGTTTCTGGTCTTGTGAACGGTATCGTTGACGACAGAAAGGACTGAGACGATAAATTCGACAGCCCCAGCAGCGCCAAGCAGATGTCCAACCATCGATTTTGTCGATGAGATCGGAATCTTGTAAGCTCTATCGCCGAAAACCTGTTTGATCGCAAGCGTTTCCGTTTTATCGTTGAGCTTAGTGGAGGTTCCGTGTGCGTTTATGTAGTCGATGTCGTCGATTGTAAGTCCGGCATCCTCAATGGCTATCTGCATGGATCTTCGAGCGCCCTCACCTGACGGGTCGGGGGCTGTAATGTGATACGCATCAGCCGTGGCACCGTATCCCTTGAGTTCCGCGTAAATACGGGCGTTCCTTTTCAAAGCATGACTCAGGCTTTCGATAACCACGATACCAGCGCCTTCCCCCATCACGAAACCATCTCTTTCAGCGTCAAACGGCCGTGAGGCCCTGTCGGGTTCACCGTTGCGGGTTGAAAGCGCCCTTGCGGATGAGAACCCGGCGAGAGCCGTCCTGATTATGGGTGCTTCCGCTCCCCCGACGACAACCACATCGGCATCGCCGCGCTGTATCATCTTCATGGCCTCACCTATGGCATGTGCCGACGAAGCGCATGCCGAAACCACACAGAAATTCGGCCCTTTGAACCCATACTTTATCGCAACATGCCCAGCGGCGATGTCGGGGATCATCATCGGAACGAGGAACGGGCTAACGCGGGAAGGCCCCTTCTGGAACATCTTTTGCATCTCGCGCTCAAGGGTATCGATGCCACCGATGCCGGAGGACACGATCACCCCCACCCTGTGCTTATCAAGGCCATCGTATTGCAGGAGTCCGGAATCCTCAACCGCTTCGACGGCTGCGTATAGCGCATACTGAGCGAACGGGTCAAGCCGCTTAACTTCCTTGCGCTCAAGCCGATCCAGCGGATCGAAATCATGGATCTCTCCTGCTATCTGACTGCCAAATTCTGAGGGGTCAAATCTGGAGATTCTAACGATACCGTTTCTACCCTCCAGAAGGCCCTGCCAGAATTCGGCCACATTTCTTCCGATGGGGGTGAGGGCGCCAAGACCTGTTACAACAACTCGCTCATTATTCATCTGTTACTTCTGAAGTTTCGCCTTGATATACTCCACGGCATCGCCAACAGTCTGGATCTTCTCAGCGTCCTGATCAGGCACCTCGATGTCGAACTCCTCCTCAATTTTCATCACGAGCTCAACGACATCAAGGGAATCCGCTCCGAGATCGGTCTGAAAGTTGGACTCCATTTTGATCTCATCCTCAGGCACAGAGAGCTGATCTGCGATGATCCTCTTCAGTTTGTTGAATACATCCATGACTACCTCCTTGTTTGAGGGTTTTGACGGCGGGTGCCGAAAAAATAATGCCGGGAGGGGGACTCGAACCCCCACGGGATAAACTCCCACTGGGTCCTGAACCCAGCGCGTCTGCCAATTCCGCCATCCCGGCCTGAAAAACCTCACAAATTATATTTATCCTTGACCTACCTGTCAACTTTTTATGATTGCCACACCGCAAGCTATTACACATCAATATGTTATACCTCATGAGATTGTCGCTACCTGCCTGTGGACAAGCTTATGCGCTAAATGCCCATCTCCGCCCTCACCCTTTCCCAGATCTTGATTATGGCATCTCTGGCCGGGCCATCTTTGTATTCGACGACCGGGACGCCGTTCACAAGGGCTTCGACCACATTCTCATCGAACGGAATCCGCCCGATAGGCTTTATACCTCGCTCAGCGGCATACCGCTCTATCTGTTCGGTCATGTCCCTGTTGAGGTCGTATTTGTTCACGACGAGGAAGCCGGTGACGCTGAAATGGATGAAGAGGTCGAACAGCCTGTCTAAGTCATGCAATCCCGACTGCGTGGGCTCCGTGACGACAACCGAGAACGGAGCGCCTGTGATCGATGATGTAACCGGGCAGCCTATTCCTGGAGGCCCATCGGAGATGATAAGTCCGTAACCGCCTTTCTGGGCTGTAAATTTGGCCTGATTTCGTATCACGGTGACGAGCTTCCCAGAGTTTTCTTCCGCAATGCCAAGCTGACCGTGCACCATAGGCCCGTATCTTGTCTCAGAGATAAACCACTTGCCCGCAATGTGAGGCAACATCTGAACGGCATCGACGGGGCATACATATTTGCAGGCGCGGCAACCCTCGCAGAAGTTCTCGTTGACGATAAAATCGTCCGTGATCGCGTCAAACCGACATGCCTCGATGCAGAGGCCACATTGTGTGCATCGGTCGAGATCGATCCTTGCCCGTTCCATGCCGTAGAAATCCTTTTCGGAGATCGGATGCGGTTTCAGGATGATGTGGAGGTCAGGTGCATCGACATCAAGATCGGCAATAACCTTGTTCTGTGCGAGCGCCGCAAACGCTCCGGCAAGTGTCGTCTTGCCTGTGCCGCCTTTCCCGCTCAAAACGACGATCTCTGGCACAGCCTGCTTGATCATGCCGCACCTCCAGCTATTGATTTAATGCGCTCGATCATGGCCTCTATCTCAGGGATTATCTCAGGTTTCGCCTCCGTCAGCGGAGTCCCCATCGAATAGGCAGCGGCGAGCTCCCTGTTGAACGGTATCTTCATGAGGACAGGGACATCATGTTTCTCTGCCAATCTGAACACATCATCGTTGCCTATCCCGTATTTGTTCACCACGATGCCCATTTTGATCCCTGTATCTTTCAGGGCTTGAAGCGAGAGATTGAGGTCGTAAACGCCAAACGGCGTGGGTTCAGCCACAAGTATCACAAAATCCACATTTTTGGTGGCTTCAAGCATGGGGCAGGATGTGCCCGGTGGCGCATCTATAACCACATCTTCGTTTGTGTCAGCGAATTTCTTGAGCTCCCTGATCAGATATGTGGTTGCGGATTCACCGATGTTCAGCTTCCCCTCGAAGAAATGAATCGCCCCGTCGTTGGCGGTTCCCTCATTGATAACCCCGATCTCACGAGGTATTTCGTATATGGCTCGTTGAGGGCATGCGATCGTGCATGTGCCACAACCTTTGCACACTTCGTCGAAGATCAGCACCTTGCCGGTCACGACTGCGATTGCGTTGTATGCGCATGCTTTAGCGCACTCTCCGCAGAAATCGCATTTTGAGTAATCTACGCGCGGAATCATTATGGGCACGGAATGTGTCTCTTTCAGTTCAGGCTTCAAAAAAATGTGGGCATCGGGCTCCTCGACATCTGCATCGAGGAAAATGCCTTTTTTCAGGGTCAGTGCCACGGCTGTGGCAACCGTAGTTTTACCGGTTCCCCCTTTTCCACTTGCTACCGCTATTTTCATGGTTTTATCCCTTTGGTTTGGAAGGAATTAAGAGAGGCGGCCTTCGGCCGCCTCTGTCTTTCACCATGGCCAGCCGCCACGACCGCCGCCGGGGCCACGACCACCACCACGGCCCCAACCGCCGCCAGAACCGCGGCCGCCGCCGCGACCCCAGCCGCCGCCACGGCCCCAACCACCACGACCACCACCGGGGCCACGACCGCCACCACGGCCCCAGCCTCCACCTGGACCCCAGCCACCGCCAGGGCCGCCAAAACCACCGGCAGGTGGTGGTGTCTGAGCCGTGTATTTGCCCGATTTCACCATCTCAACGGCATCCCTGATCCTTCCGCTGAAGGGTATCATCTGGACGCCAGCGGATTGGAGCACAGCGGAAGCGTTCGGGCCGAAACTGCTGGATACGACCGCTTGAACGCCTTTTGATACCACGAATTGAGCCGCCTGAATGCCTGCACCGCTCGGAGCCGCTGCCGACGGATTGGGCACAGCTTCGTAATTCATGGTGTCTGTGTCGATTATGATGAAATAAGGACATCTACCAAAGCGCGGATCCACCATGTCATCGAGAGTGGGACCGCTTGCAGATATGGCTATTCTCATCTCTCAATTCCTCCTCAAGCTTACTCAAATGTTTTCTCGTAAATTGAAAGCGCTTTCCTCATGCCATCCATGTCGTATGCCTTCAAAGTCGTGGTCTTGAAGTAGCCGGACTTGCCGAGCGCCATGACAAAAGCGAGCGCTTTCTCGTCGTCAGGAGCCTCGAAGATGGCAACATAGTCAATCTCGCCCATGACCTTGTAAAATCCCTTCAGCTCCCCACCTATATCTTTAAGTTTCAGTTTGAATTGGTCGATAAGTTCAGGAATTTCAAAAATTTCTTCAAGCCCAAGCTCTGTCATCTCCATCAACACGATGTAAGTGGCTGTCATTGGTTCGCCTGCCCCTTTTCTAATTCGGCTATCCTCTGCCTGATGGCGGCAAGCTCGTTCTCAAGGTATTCGGCCTGCTGCTTCAAAGCCGTCAGCTCGTCCTCAGGCTGGTAAGGAGCCTGATACCCATAATCGTAAGGAGCGTTAGGGTATGGGTAATTGTATCCGTAATCGTAAGGGTATCCGTAGTAGCCGTAAGGGTATCCGTAATAGCCCCACCATCTCCATCCTCTTGGCAGGCCTGTCCACGGGCAATAACCGAGCCGCGCGCCCCAGCCAAAGCCGCGGCCCCATCCGAAGCCTCTACCAAACCAACCTCTTCCATATCCCCAACCCCAGGGCATGGTCTCACCTCCATGTTATTGTTGAGTGTAATTATAGTTTTATCAATGGATAGCGTCAAGAATCGTGAATGAGTCTCAATTAGATTGTGAACCCTCTAAAACACAAGTCCGTTATTTGAGAAGATGGGCATAAATCTCTATCCCCACGGCTTCACCCCACTTACAACCACAAATGAGCCTTCGCCGTATCCTTCTCTGACCGGCTCGTCCCGCGGAACCATGTCGAGAGGCTCAAAGATGGTCTGAGTGAACATGAAATCGGAAAATCCGGCGTCCCGCATCATCTCGACTATCTCATCGGTCGAAAAAAATCGGGCCATGCGGTAGAAACGGCTTTTCTGTTTGTTCTGCTCGTATAACTTCCCCAGCGAACTCTCCCTGTCAACAAATCCGATTATCAGTTTTCCGCCCTTTTTGATGACCCTGAAGGCCTCTTTTATAGCCTTTTGCGGATCATCGACGAAACAGATGGTCGTGACCATGAGCGCATAGTCGAATGTCTCATCCGAGAACGGCAGGCTCTCAGCAACACCCTCGACCACATGGATGCCCCTTTCACGCGCTACACGGGCCATCTTAGGGGATGGCTCGACGCCAAACTTTATCCCTAACGGGGCGGCAAATCGGCCTGTGCCAACGCCTATCTCCAATCCAACCCCGTCGGGCGGTATGTGCGGCCTGACGGCTCTGAGCTCGGCCTCATAGACATTTTTGTGGCGGTCAAACCATTCCTCGTAATCGGAAGTAAACGCCTCGAATGGCTCTATGCGCGGCATGTCATTTCCCTTCAATCCACTCTTTGACCCTGACGGCGAACTCGTTCAGCAACTCCTTTGCCTTCTGAGGCGAGTCGGATTCTGCGAAGATGTGGATGTAGGGCTTGAACTGATCAGGGTGCACCATAGCCCAATCGTTTCCGTCGAACACCTTGACGCCATCGAGGAAAGAGGCCTCCTCGTATGACTGTGCAAGCTCGCTCATCTTGCGCATCACGGTGCCCTTGAGATCCCACGGGCAGGCCACCCTTGTGTATTCCATCGCCCTTCTTGGGAGGTCAGCGGCAAATTCGGACAGCTTCAGGTTGAGCTTGGACATTATCTCCATCAGCTTCCCTATCGTGAACATTCCATCGGGCACGATCTGGAATTCGGGGAATATGAATTCACCGTAAGCCGATGCCACAAGCACAGTTCCATATTCCTGAGCAGCTTCTGAAAGGTTGCGCGGGGCGCTGGAGATGCGTTTCACGGTAAAGCCCTTCTTCCGAGCCAGCTCGTCGAGAGTGGACGGGGCATACACAGGCACCGCTATGTTGCCGGGCTCCTCCGAGGCCTCCATGACGAGCGCCGAGATGAGGAGCACAAGGTCAAGTCCGCGATGGATTTTCCCCTCTTCATCGACCAGTATCAACCGCTCCCCGTTGGGGAACAGGTAGAACCCGGTGTCGCTCTGCAGGGTGGTGACGATTGTCGCAAGCCGATTGAGCGCTTTGTTGATCTCATCCTCCGTTTTCGAGAGTTTGAGATAGTCGATGTAAGCGTTGAGGGTGACGAAGTCCACATCGAGGTTGTTCAATATCTCCGGGAAATCCAGTGCCGTTGAGCCGTGGGAGAAGTCGATAACTGCTTTGAATTTGCGCGATTTGATGGCATCGATGTCCAGAGCCTTCAGGTAGCCCTCCTTGTAGAATTCAAAGAGGTAGGGCATCGGTATGATTTCGCCCGGCTCGTTGAAATGGGCACGGCGGAAATCCTCGCGGTAGAAAATCCTCTCTATGGATTTCCCCGTTCCCGTAGGCAGGTCAAGTCCACTTGAGTCGTAGAAATGGATCTCAGTTGACGGCGGGTCGTCGGGCGCCTGTCTGAAGAACACGCCGCCGAGTTCGCCGAAACTCTGAAGCTTGTATCTGAATATCGGGATGGGCACCTCGCGGGCGTCTTTGATGTCAACGCCAGTCGATGCAAGTCCTCCGACGAATGCCCTGCGCAACATGCGCGATGACGGATGCGAATCCCTACCTGTAAGGACACTTGCACCTTTCGGAAGGATCGAGCCATAAGCGGCTCCCAGTTTGGCGCACAGCTCAGGCGTCAGCTCGATGTTGGTCAGCCCTGTGACTTTTGCGCCCTCGAACAGCGACTTGCGCCATTTCTCGCCCCACACGAGGTTTTGCGAGACGACCGCTCCCTCCTCGATGACCTTTTTCGGCCATATCTTGATGCCTTTCTGGATGTGTGCCTCCCTGCCGATCGAGCACTCCTCACCGATGATCGCCCCTTCCTCGATTACCGCATCCTCACCGACGCGGACGCCGTTCATCACGACAGCGCCCGTGACAGTGGCGTTTTTCCTGATGTAAGCGTTGTCCCAGATTATCGCCCTGCTGAGCCTGACGCCTTCCTCGACGATGCAGTTTGCGCCGATGACGCAGTCCTCAAGCACTGCATGGCCGTGAATCCGTGTGTTGTTGCCGATTATCACCGTGCCCTTGAATGTCGTCCTTGGGCCGATGGCGACATCTTTGCCAACCCGAACATCGCGCCCGACAAGGTCGAGTTTTTCACCGGGGACATCTACCTCAACTTTGCCCTCGAATATGTCATAGTGCGCTTCCCTGTAAGAATCCGGATCGCCGATGTCGCGCCAGTATCCTTCCATTATGTAACCGAACAGAGGACGGCTTTCTGAGAGCATTTTCGGGAACAAGTTCTTGGAAAAATCGTATTCTTCGCCTTCCGGTATGGAGTCGATGGCCGACGGCTCAAGCACATAGATGCCGGTGTTGATCGTGTCGGAAAAGACCTCGCCCCATGTTGGCTTTTCGAGGAATTTGATAATTCTGTTCTTCTCGTCCGTTATGACTATGCCGAACTGGAGCGGATTTTCGACGCGTGTCAGCCCTATGGTGGCCTCCGCCTTCTTTGACATGTGGAACTTAAGGAGGCTTGAGATGTCGAAATCGGTTAGCACATCGCCACTTATGATGAGAACCCTGCTGTCCCCGATGAGCTCCCTTGCATATCGGACGGCACCGGCAGTCCCGTAATCCCTGTCAGGCATCGTGTATTCGATATAAACGCCGAATTCGCTGCCGTCCCCAAAGTAGTTTTTGATGACATCCGGGTGGTAGTAGAGCAGCATTATGATGTCGTCGAGGCCATGTTTTTTCAGAAGTCCGATTATGTGCTCAAGGATAGGGCGGTTGACGAGCGGCAGCATCGGTTTCGGGAGATTTGTTGTAAGAGGCCTTATGCGTGTTCCAAAACCTCCAGCCATTATTACCGCTTTTGTTTTATTTTTACCATCGGCCATTTTCGTTCCCCCTTAAATTTGTTTTGATTATAACTCATGCCGCTCCACAAGCTCCACACAAGAGAACAGCATTTGAGAGCGACATTTAAACCTATGCCGAAACCAGATCATAGGGATTCTGGATGTCTTATTGTCCCGAAGGTCAGTGTTGGCCTGATGGCACGGAGGTTTTAGTTCTCAGAGATGAGCCTTTCCAGAGCCATGTGTAACTTTGGGAAAAGCTTAAGAAATGCGGTGAGGCTCATGGAAAACCGCCTATCTTACTCATTCACCGGGTATGTGGACATTCGGGATCTCGACCCTGACGATGTTGCCGTTCTTATCGAAATAAGCAACGCCTTTTCCGCTGCTTACGGCTTTCGCAATTCGGGCATTGGGTTTGAAAATTATCGAGATAATTCCGAGCTGCCCGTTGTATTCGATTTCCGGGATGTCCTTCTCGGATCTCAGCAGCACCTTAGCCCTCACCGGGACGGAGTTTTCCGTGTAATAAATCACGACAGGCCCGAGCACCTCGCTCTGTGCGGCTGTGCCGCTGCCGATGACTATCTCAAGTTCACCATCATCGTTTATGTAAGCTGAAGGGAGCTTTGTTGATGTGACTTTGCCGTGGTCTCCGACGCGGTTTATGAAAAAGCGGGGCTGAGAGACATCGCCTCTCGGCAAACGGGCAGGTTGCGCTTTATAACCAAGTGGCATGTAATAAACGAAATACCCCGCAATTCCTCCACCTATCACAAGGATCAAAAGGACCAAAAGCCCTTTCTTCCTGAACAGCCACAGGATTCCCCATTTGATGTAACACGGTCCTCCTTCGCCCTCGTCGCATTCACTCCACAGTATGGCAAGGCCTATGAAAAGCAGGATTATGCTTATCAAAATCAGGAAACTCATTTCCTTCTCCCCTCCTTTGGCGCAACGAGATACAAACCTATGTATAACATCAAAACCCACAAAATTGTCACCAGAGCAAGCTGCGGGTAATTCATCTCACGCTCGCCGGTCAAATACTTAAGCAGATAGCCACCGGCGAGGATCTTGCTCATGTCGATGATATATCCCCCAAGTTTCTGCTTTCTTTCTTTTGTCAGCCATGTCCTTTTTGCCATGGTTATTTTTTGCTCGCTGTTTTCAATTCTTTCAACGATGGGCCGATCCTCACGAGTCCGGCCTCGGTTATCTCCATGAAATGGGTGTCCGTGTCATGTCCGCAAAGCCTGCATCCATCTATCCTGAACAGCCTCACAAGCTCACCTATCGGCCGATTGTAAAGCGCTTCATCGTAGCGGCTTTTGATCATGGTTTTGGACAGCACCAGCGTGCAATCGACTATGTGAGCTATTGCGTAACCGCCGGCCGCCTCCGCAGACAGTTCCTCATGCCCTGACCGCTTTTGCGAGACGAAGACGGCGGTTTGATACCACTTTTTCATGAAATTGAAAAGCTGCCTGACGATGCTCCTGGCCAGCATCTCCTTCGCTTCGTATAACCCGGTTATCGAGTCGATGACCGTGTATTTGATCTTGTATGTCTTTATGGCATAGGCGAGTGTGTCCAACAGGGATGGGATATCCTCTCGCAGAACCGTATACGACGCCGCATCGATCAGGACGATCTTGTCTTCGATCTCAGCCGGATCTATTCCCATCGCCATCGCCCGTATTTTCAAAGCAGATGAAGCGAACGCAGACGGGCTTTCCACCGTGATAAAAGCCACCCTCTTGCCGAGCGAGGCCTGTTTTACTGCAAATTGTTCTGCCATCAGGGATTTACCGGTATCGGGCACGCCGGTGAGGTTGACCACGGCATAAGCTGGATAGCCGCCAAGCGGAATTTTTTTAGGCTTCCCGTCCTCTATTTTCGAGTAAAAGAAAAGTTCGTCGAGGCCCTCAACGCCGCTCGGCACGCCTTTTAGCTCAGGTGCCCGCTCAGCAGCCTCGCCAAGGAGCTCAACTCCATCCTTGATGACCTTCCTCTCGCGCTCCTGTGCCATTTTAAAACCCCCTTTCAAAGCTGAGTGACATGGTCAGGAACTTCCTGCCGTTTCGATTTACCCATGACAACCCAAACTTCTCATCCCTTTTCTGAAAGGTGACGCTGATTTTCGATTCCATATACTTAGAAATCCTCTCCGCCTTCATGTAATTCTCCATGCGTAGGTTGAGATTAAAGCCATAAACGCGAGTTATCAACACGCCCCAGTCTATCCAGTATTCCCGCGATGCCGAACGGCGGTAATACACATCCTCGAAAAATCGGCCATAATCGCTCAACTTGTGCCTC
>JALVZN010000067.1 GCA_027037615.1 Caldifarciminota bacterium
GCATGGGCGATGCCCGTTTTGAGGTGGACATCCAGTCGGCGGAGCCGTCCGAATCCGGCATCGATGCCGTGCGGTTCGCCGTGTCCAGACCATCGGAATCCGGGATCGACACGATAAAATTCATGATAAGCACGGTGCCCGGTGAGGAACCGCGCCCATTGATGAAGATAGTATCAGGTGGTGAGCTGTCGCGCATCATGCTCGCCCTCAAGGTCGTCCTCGCTGAAATCGATGTCGTGCCGACGCTCGTTTTTGACGAGATCGATGTCGGCATAAGCGGCCGCATCGCCGAGGCCGTCGGCAGAAAGATGAAGAAGGTGGCAGCACATCGTCAGGTGATAGCCGTCACACACCTGCCCCAGATAGCTGTGTTCGCCGATGCTCATTTCAAAGTCGAAAAGCAAAGAGCAGGCGATAGCCTTGAAACCACTGTCAAGTTTCTTGAGAATAATGAGCGTGTCATGGAGATAGCAAGCATGTTGACTGGCGAGAAGATAACGGACGCATCGATCCAGCAGGCGCGGGAGCTTTTAAAAATCGCAAAACTATAATTTAAAAATCACGGTTTCAACAGGGAGGAAGTCATGAGAATCTTTATATTCGATGATGAGCCCGACATACTTGAGGCATTGATTACATACATGTCATGCAAGGGCAATGAGTTGTATGGTTTCATCGATTACAAAGAGGCGATCAAATTCGCCCGGGACAGCGAAAACAAGATAGATGTGGCCATTGTAGATGGTGCCATAGACGGCTACATGGAGGTTGGCCTTGAACTCTCGTCCATAATAAGGAGCAGAAACCCGAATGCGAGGATAATCATTCTCACAGGTTTTTCTGAAATGACAAACCGGGAATTACTCGAAAAATACAGAGTTGAGCTTAAGGAGAAGCCATCCGGCGTGCTCGACATCGTAAATGAGTTCGGATGTATATGAGAAGATACCGTGAAATTCTCAAAGAGTTCACAGAACAGGTCATCCACGACATTAAAAGGAGCGATGTGGCTCTTGGCTTGCTTTATCTCTCGTTCACCACATTAATCTTCCTGCTCCTTGTGCTTCTGAAACCACTTGCCCCGGTGTCAAACGCAATCAACCAGCTTACCGTCTATCACATAAGGCTTCCAGAAGACGCACCCCGTATCCTCATCGTCAATCCCAATGAGCAAAGTGACTCGCTGTTCTTATCCGAGGTCAAACAAATAAGCAAAACAGGGGAAAAAACAGCGATTTTAGTACCGCTCCAATGGATCTTCTGGAAAAGGCTGGAAAAAGCTAATTCGGACAGGATCATCAGTTTCATCGACAGTGTCAACCGTTCAGATGGGAAAGTTGAGATCTTTCTCATATCTCAGAGGAGGATAAACTATCGGATGGCCATAGAGGCGGACACAATGCTCAAACGCATCTCAGATCATATATTTTTCTGGTCTGTCAATGTTGCCAGAGATAAACCTTCACCTTCTCCCATTAAACTCGATATCCCCGGTGAGTTACCTCTTAAAGTGCCTGTGGTGGAGAAACTTCGGGATTTTTTCGACATAAAAAGCTCAGGCGGCAACAAAAGGGGCAGAAGAGATGTTGTGAATGCAATTCCTATCAACCTATCACCAATGCCATTCAAGCAAATTCCATCTCCCGAAATTCCTCAATTGGACCAGATCCTGAAATCGTCTAAAGGAGATGTGATCCTTATATGGGTTCCCAGAGAATTCGACCACATCATGGTAACAAGCGCCAAAAGAACGCTCTTCTTCTCGCAAATACTTGCACTCAGCATCTGGAACGAATTTGTCCCAATAAAGATGAAGCCTATATCTATCATGTTTGACATCATGGTGTTTTTTGTTATCGCCGTTTTGATTGCCGGGGTCAGGAAAAGAATTAACAATCTGTTCTTCGCTATCGTCATGATTGCCATAACGATAGTGCTGCTATATGTTTATATCTCAAGGTATTTCGCCCATGGATACTACACACCCCGAATAATGGAAATTGGGTTAGCCATGTGGCTCGGCTATTTTTTCGTATTCGCAGTTGAGTCTCATCTATTTGACCGAGCCATAGGCATTATCAAAAAATATGTTAAGGCATCGCGCACTTACATGTATGTAGGTAGCAATTTCTCACCGGCATTTTACAGTTCCCTGAAACAGTTAATCCCTCCGCTTGTCGCAATGGAGATTCGGACAGGATGGCCGTTCAAAACCCATGTCAAAAGATACGGGATGAAAGATATTTCACCTGAAAAGTTGAATTCACTGCTGCAATATTCCATCAAAAGGAAATTAGGCCTGTTTTATTCTACAAAGATAACCCTCTACTTTGAGAGCAATTTTCCTTTCACAGACTATGAGCTGAATTTTGTCGAACGGATATGGAAAAAATCCGTTTTCATCCCCCCAATAGTTGAATCTGTTTATTCTTGGGAAAAACTGGAGACCTACGGCACAAACATCTACAACGCCGACAATTACATAGAGGCACTCGTTTATGAGAGCGTCGGCTTCAGATACCTGCTCGATGAAATGGAGAGCGGCGCTGCGATATTCTGTTGCGCAGGCGTGTTGATTTACTGCAACACCAAGTTTTACGAAATACTTGGGAAAAAAGAGCCTCCATCATCAGGGACAGTGATCTTCGACCTTTTCGCAGACACATTTATGGAGCCATACATAAAACACATCAAAAATGTGCTGCTCATGAGGCAATACCCTACCGAAGACATCAAGACAATAGAGGACACCGAAAACAAAAGGTTCTACAACATATTTTTCAGGCCACTTGTCCCGCCTGAAAAAAGCAATGTCACGCTATACATGATGATTCTTCAGGATGTCACAGCTATATACCAGAAATACGAAACGGAAAAGGCATTCCGCGAAGACACAGTCCACATGCTGGTTCATGAGCTGAGGAATGCGCTGAGCACCACACTTTTGGACATAAAATTATTGCGTTCGCGACTGGGGAACAGCGATGAGATCATCCGTAAGCGCCTCAAGGCTATGGAGCTTTCGGTGAGATTGTTCGGAGAGCACATGGAAAAACTGAAACATTATGCTGACTTAATGGGCAAAAAAGACATTTCAGGAGATTTGAAGCCTGTAAATCTCAAGGATTTGATGAAAAGGATTTCCGAGATTATCGAGACAGTCTATCGTGGCAGGAAGGCTGAATGGACAAATTCAGAACTCGTCATCGATATACCGGACAATCTGGAGATAATCGTGGATGAACACCTGTTAAGTATAGTCCTCAAGAATTTGGTGGAGAACGGGTTAAAGTATAGCAATTCCAGAGTAATGGTCACAGCCGAAGACAGGGGCGACACAGTCGAAATACGGGTGGAGGACGACGGAGAAGGCATTCCTCCTGATAAAATAAACCTGATATGGGAGGCGTTTCAGCGTGTCCACACCAGAGGCAGCTCAAGCAAAGGCAGGATTCCTGGCCTCGGACTTGGGCTGCATATCGTTCAGAGGATAGTCTCATCCTACATGGAAGGCGCCTCGATCGAGGTAGGTCGAAGCGAGAAGCTTGGCGGCGCCAGCTTCATACTGAAACTGAAAAAGTGGCCGTTCCCTAACCGAAAACAACATCAAGGTAAAGCATGACTATTATGCCGAGTATCGTCCCAAATGTGGCATAACGCTCATGCCCCTTCCTGTGGGTCTCTGGCACTATCTCATCGCTTATCACATACAGCATAGCGCCTGCCGCAAAACCCATAGCGTAAGGTATCACCGGCTTCGCAATGCTCACAGCCCATGCGCCGAACATGGCAAGCGGTATCTCCACGAGGCCTGACCTTACCCCGGTAAAAGCGGCATAAAAACCCCTGCCCATCCCGGCGCTGACAGCCGAAAGCGAAACAGAGAAGCCTTCAGGAATGTTCTGCAGCCCGATGGCGATCATGAGCACGATGGCATCCCGCATCATGTTGGAGCCAAATGCCACGCCAACCGCAAGGCCCTCAGGCATGTTGTGCAGCGTTATGGCTATGATGAAAAGCCACACAGCCCTGATCCTTTTGGTGCGTATCCCCTCAAACCCGATTACCGTGTGCATGTGAGGTATAAGCTGATCCGCAATCTCCAAAAACACTGAACCGATAACTATGCCTATCAAAACAGGAAGAACTCCTCCGAGCTCTATTCCGGGCATGATGAGGCTTGTGAAACTTGCAGAAAGCATCACCCCGGCCGCAAACCCAAGTGAGGCGTCCAAAAACTTGTCTGACGCCCTTTTTATGAAGACCACCAGTATCGCACCGAGCGAATTCAAAAGGGTGGTGAAAACCCCGCCCCAGAAACCGAGCCAGATGGGTTTTCCACCTGAAAGTTTAAGGAACACATTGACAAGTGCATCAACCATCGTTACCTCCCTGTGCGAATTTCCTCAGAGTGGTCTTAGTATATCGGATTTTGTGGTTGAAGCTGTCCCCGTGGGTTAAAGAAGGGCAGGGGGACTCCCCTGCCCCTGACCATCAAAGGTTATCGAGTTTCAAGATGAGGCCGCCGAACGGCGCTTCATCTTTCTCTTCCTCTTCTTCCTCATCGTCCACAATCAAATATGCTCCTTCCTGAAGCTGCTGAAGTTCCTCCATGTCAAGCTCCATCACCCGTCCGAATCGCTTGAGGTCTTCCTCACTGTGCGGATACGGGCAGATCCAGTGCTCGCCGGGGATGTAACCGTGTATCGGGCAGACGGAGAATGTCGGCGTGAGGCTGAAATACGGCAGTCGGTAGTTGCTGACGATCTGGCGAACGAGGTCTCGCACAACATGCCAGTCATGTATCGCCTCGCCGATGAAAAGATGCACCACTGTGCCGCCTGTGAACTGAATTTGGAGCTCATCCTGATGCTCAAGTATCTCAAAGATGTCGTTCGTGTAATCAACGGGCACATGGACGGAGTTGGTGTAGTAAGGCGAAGTGACTGTGCCGGCTGTCTTTATGCCGGGGTAATTCTCGAGATCCTTTTTCGCCAGCCTGTAAGATGCGCCTTCGGCCGGCGTCGCCTCGAGGTTGTAAAGGTTGCCCGTTTCGGCCTGAAAGTCCGCTATCTTCTCCCTCATGAACTTCAGAACCTTAAGCGCAAACTCGCGCGCCTCAGGATGGATGATCGGCACGCCAAGGAAATTGCGGGTCATTTCGTTCATGCCCACGAGCCCGATCGTCGAAAAGTGGTTGTTCCAGTATCGGCCAACCGCCTCTTTGATGCTCCTCAGGTAGAACTTCGAATAGGGATAAAGTCCTCGCTCCGTGAGGTCTTCAAGCACCTTGCGCTTGATCTCAAGCGATTTGTGCGCTAAAAACATCCTGTCTTCCAGAATTTTGAAGAACTCGTCCTCGTTGTTGGCCTCAAAGCCGATCCTCGGCAGGTTGATCGTCACGACGCCGATCGAGCCGGTGAGCGGTGCGGCGCCGAAAAGCCCACCGCCGCGCTTGCGCAGCTCGCGGTTATCGAGCCTCAGGCGGCAGCACATGCTACGCGCATCCTCAGGCCGCATGTCGGAATGGACGAAGTTGGCGAAGTAAGGGACGCCGAACTTGGCCGTCATCTCCCACAACGGCTGCAGCTTGTCGTTGCTCCAATCGAAGTCTTTGGTTATATTGTATGTCGGAATTGGGAAGGTGAAAATTCTGGATTTGGCATCGCCCTCCATCATCACCTCGGCGAACGCCCTGTTGATCATGTCCATCTCTTCCTGAAACTCGTCGTAAGTCTCCGGCATCTCCTTGCCGCCGATGATGACATGCTTGCCCTTGTAGAGAGGCGAGACAGTGAGATCGAGCGTTATGTTCGTAAACGGCGTGTTGTGGAATAGAAGGAGGCCAGCTCCGCCGGCGAAATTCTCAGTCGGCGCATCAACGGAGATGTCGTATTCCCAATCGTGTCCATACTCGTAATCCGTTATCCCGGTGACAGCGCTTCCAAGAAGGTCGTTGCGGGCAAATTCGGGCTCATCCTCTCCGTTCTCTGCGATCGAAAGCGTGTTGCCGTCAACATTCACATTCAGACCGAGCGAGACAGCTATGAGCGACAGGCCGGTCAACAGGATTTCCGACGGGGAACTGACCCTGTCGCCAGCCGCCTTGAAAATCGTATCGAGATAGGCCTTCCTCAGGTCCGAATTGAGGTCAAAGATGAAGTAAGGGACAGCTCTCTCCGCATCATCCACATCGACAAACTGAGCCAGCACATCCGCCAGCCCGCCGTAAACGATATACGAGTCGCCATCAACGCGATAGCTCACATTCAAGCGTTTGAGGTCAGACTCAAGTGCAGCGCTGTCATGGCGAACATGGAGCCTGATGCCGTCGCCGTGCGGTTCACCGGCAACGGTCACCCATGCGGCCAGCCTGACGAACGCCTCAAGCTCATCGTTTTCCAGCACCGTCGCATCGCCTCTCCAGCCCAGCTCGCTGATGTCAAGAGATGTCCTGCTCCCAAGTATCCCATCGCCGATCGACCTGACGGCAAGCACATGGCTGTTCATCGTCAGTGCGTCCCGTTCGCTCACTTCAAGCTGAGAAGCGGAGATCGGCTTCACCTCATGGTCGTTGAGATGGAAAAGCGAGTGAGCAGGCGACACCCTCGCCTCACCTGAAGTCGTGGACACCTTCTTAAACCGCCTGTGCGGCACCTTATGCTTCACGAAAGCCTTGACTTTCAGCCATTTGACATTGCCGTCCTCATCAAATCCGAGTGCTTCAAAGGATTCCGACGGCTCGACCGCAAGCGAATCCTCAGAGGAATTGCCATAGCCATCGACATTCTTGATAACCCGATCGCCGTTAGCTGTGAACTGGCCGTCAACGAGCCGCCCGATCTTCTCGACTATCACCCTGCCGTTTTTCCTGACCACAACTGGCATGTCGTAGTCCAGAGACTGGAACCCGACCCTCGTCGGCACATTGACATTGAAAAGGAACTCCTGGATCGCCTGTTTGACCTCCCGATAGCCGAGCCCATCATACCTGATAAACGGGGCAAGCAGGGTGTCGAAGTTGCTGAACGCCTGAGCTCCTGCCGCCTCGCCCTGCAGGGTGTAGAAGAAGTTGACGATCTGGCCGAGCGCCACGCGGAAATGTTTGGCAGGTTTCGATTCGATTTTGCCCCTGACGCCACCAAATCCCACTCTGAGCAGGTCTTCGAGGTCCCATCCGACGCAGTAAACTCCCAATATGCCGAGGTCGTGGATGTGGAAATCGCCGCTCTCATGCGCCTTTTTGATCTCAGGCGGATAAATTTTGTTCAGCCAATACCTTGCGACGACGGAAGAGGCGAGGTAGAAGTTCAGCCCCTGAAGCGAATATGTCATGTTCGAGTTCTCCGCCACACGCCAGTCTGAGCGCTCCACATACTCATCGACCAGCTTTATCCCATCAACGAAGATCGACTCAAGTTCGCGCGCCTCAGCCCGTTTCTGACGGTAGAGAATGTAAGCTTTCGCGACTTTGGCGTGCCCTTCCTCGATCAGAACCTTCTCGACGATGTCCTGAATATCCTCAACAGAAGGGACCCGTCCCTTTGAATAAAACTTTTCATCAACCATCCACTCGACCATGCCGGCGAGACGCTCGGCTGTCTTGCGGTCGCGCCCCTGCACCGAGCGCGCCGCCTTGAAGATGGCCGACGCAATTCGATCCCTGTCAAAGGGGACGACCCGCCCATCCCGTTTGATCACAACTTTATCCATTGAAATTCGCCTCCTATTTTCATAAGTTTTGCCCGAAAATGGAATCCGAGCTCTGGTTTGGGAAATTTTCAGCTTAATGCAAAAGGTGGCCGTTATCCAGATTTACCAAAATAGGCCTTAAAGCCTTACTCACCAGTTTAATAGCGACGAATTTGAAACTCGACAGACGAAGCGGAGGAATTCGTTTGCTGCCCAACGGGAAATGAGGATCGGACATGTTCATGACCCGTCAGATTTATGCGGCATGTTCCATGCCTTAACGCACATCGCAACACGAACTCAAGTGTCACAAGAGGACGATAAATTTGTTTGAATTGAGAAAAAATCAAGTTAATGTTAGTCGGCAACATTCCGGCAAATCACAGCCAATCCGAAAATTTTATGCTGCATCGGAAACACCGTGGTCAGAGACGCAGGGCGACAGACTACCCGGCAAGGTTGGCGGTAAAAATAAAAGAGGGCGGCTCCGCCGCCCTCGAAAAATCCCATTCGGTGTGTGGGCTAAATTCTGAGGTTATCGAGGCTCGGAGGGGTCTCTTTTGCTATTCTCTCGCATTCCTGAGCGACGGTCTGGGCAAGCTCAAGGTAAACTTTTGCCGATTCCGATTCCGGCATGGCCATTATAACCGGCATGCCGATGTCGCCAGCCTTCACGATTTCGGGCTCGATCGGGAGCTGTGCCAGCAATTTGACGCCCATCTCCTCCTCTAACTTCTTGCCGCCGCCCTCTCCAAAGATGCGCGTGACATGGCCGCATTTTGGACAGCGGAAGTAACTCATGTTCTCCACGACACCGATGACAGGTATGTTCATCTTCAGGAACATGTTGATCGCCTTCTTGACATCGGAGATCGCCACATCCTGAGGCGTGGTAACCGCTATGCCGCCCCTCAGTTTCATGAGCTGAGATGCGCTGATCTGAGGGTCACCGGTGCCGGGCGGAAAGTCCACGATGAGGAAATCGAGCTCGCCCCAATGGACATCGAAGTAGAACTGCTCATAGGTCTTGTGGACAAGCGGCCCGCGCCAGATCACAGGCGTGTCCTCCTCGATCAAGAATCCGATGGACAGCACCTTAATCCCGAACCTTTCGATCGGGATTATCTTTCCATCTTTGGCATAGAGCTGCGACTTTTCGAGGCCGAGCATCTTAGGAACCGAAGGCCCGTAGATGTCGCCGTCCAACAGGCCAACTTTGTAGTTCTTGGCGGCGAGAGCGACCGCAAGGTTGACAGCTACCGTGGATTTCCCAACTCCGCCCTTGCCACTCGTCACGGCAATGATGTGCTTGATGTCAGGGTGACGGCGCATGTTGACGCTTATGGGCGTCGTCGGCTTCTCCTCGATCTCGATCTCCTTGACGCCGGGCAGCTTCTTCAAAGCATCCTCAGCCTTCTTTTTGAGCTCCTCCATCTGATCGGCAGGCGCCGAAAGCTGAAATTTGATCTTAACTCCATCTTCCTTCTTCTGCAGCAGCACATTCCGCACATTCCTGAGGTCCATGACCTCCTTCAGTGCGGCGTAAACATCTTCAAGTTTCAGCATCTCGTTTGTCCTCCTTGTAAAAGTGACTGAATAAGTCTCTTATTGCAGGGCTTGATTATATGGCCGAAATTTTCGGCCAGCAATGTTTAAGACTGCTTCTCAATTATGCTGGAAATGCCCCAATTTTGCATGAGGTTATCCTTAATCATCGCCTTCAATTCGTCGATGTTTTGCCCCGTGCGTGCGGACACAAACACATGGTTGTCGTATCGCTCCTGCATTCTGGAAATTATGGTGTCGTCAAGCAAGAGATCCACCTTGTTAAACACGCGTATGATCGGCTTTCCCGCACATCCAAGCTGTTCAAGCGTCCTCTCGACGATCTCGATCCTCTCATCCAGACGCGTTGAGGTTATGTCGATGACATGTAGGAGCAGGTCAGCCTCCTCGACCACGGCGAGCGTCGCGTGGAACGAAGCGACGAGGTTGGGCGGGAGGTCTTCGATGAACCCGACGGTATCGGAAAGCACCACCGGCTTCGGGAGGCCATCCATGTAAAGCGTTCGGGTGGTGGCGTCGAGCGTGGCGAACGGCCTGTCTTCGACAAGCACACCGGCATGGGTCAGCACATTCATAAGGGATGATTTCCCGGTGTTCGTGTAACCGACGAGCGTGACCTTGAATATCTCGCGCCGCCTCTTCCGCTGGAGCGCCTTGCTTCGCTCAATGCGACGGAGTTTGCTCTCAAGCCCTTTGATACGCTGGAGGATGTGTTGCCTGTCGATCTCAAGCTGAGTCTGACCCGGGCCTCTGGTGCCAATCCCAGCCCCAAGTCGGGACATCCATTTGCCGCTGCCTATGAGCTTGGACAAACGGTAACGCAGCTGAGCGAGTTCGACCTGAATTTTCGCCTCCGCCGTCCGCGCATGCTGCGCAAAGATGTCCATTATCAACTCGTTTCGTGTGACAACCTTGCATTTAAACATCTGCTCGAGGTTCCGAATTTGAGACGGCGAGAGGTCCATGTCGAAGATCACAAGGTCGAGCTTGTATTCCTCCACAATTCGGCGTATCTCCTGAGCTTTCCCTTTTCCGATGTAGTAGGAAGGATCCGGTTTCTCCCTGATCTGGAGCACTTTCTCGAAGACCTCTGCCCCGGCGGATTCCGCAAGATGAGCCAGCTCTTCAAGTCGGTCGATTTCGCGCCATCTATCACGGGACGAGGTGGCAACTCCGACTAAAAGCGCTTTCTCCCTCTTTTTCGCTTCTCCCTCAAGGTCTATCAGCTTCTTTTTCATAAACAGACTTAGCGGCCGAGCGTAATCCTGGCTATGTTGGTAAAGGTATCGTTATCCGTCCATTCGGCGTTCGGATCGGCATCGTGGATGGTCGGATCATCGGGTATCGAACTGACAGCCGACGAGTTATCGCCACCTGCAATCCATGCTATCAGGCCGAGCGAATCGCGGGCTCCGCCAAGCAAATTCCACGGGATGGCTATCTCAAGCGTCTGGAGCCCCTGGTCGGAGGACCCAGTCCATGCATACTGACCATCAAAATTGTCAGGAGTGCCCCAGCCGCCCTGATAAGGTATGAAATTGGCCGCAGTGAAGGCGTCTCCGTTCTCAGGCCACCAGAAATAGAGCTCATAATCGATGCCGTAGCCCGAAAATCCGATGTGTCTGCCCCACCCATCGGATGTCCCTTCGGAATAGCCGCCATCCGCAACATCGAAACCAAAGCCGTAGGCCAGTCCCCATGAGGCCTCATTCCGCGTGGTTAT
>JALVZN010000068.1 GCA_027037615.1 Caldifarciminota bacterium
AAGTAGCCATCTTTCAGCATGTTTTCGAGTGCGAAATCGCGAAATTCAGGGCTATCGGTTGCCAGAATTGCCCTGCCATCGGGATGAATCCTGTCCGCAAGGATAAAGGCGAACTCCTGCGTGAACAGCCGCCTTTTGGCGTGCCGTTTTCTCGGCCATGGATCGGGGAAATTGGAATAAAGCGTGTGCAGGTCGTTCCTTCTGAAAAGGCATCCGATTGCGATGTAAGCGTCGATTGGGATGAACTTGACATTCCACAGGTTGGCTAATTCGGCTTTTCTGGAGGCCTTTCTGACGAACTCGTAAGCGACTTCGACGCCTACGAAGTTTATTTCGGGGTTCTTTCTGGCGAGATTGATAATAAATCGGCCGTCACCGAACCCGATTTCGAGGTGAATCGGGGTGTGACGGCCGAATACAGCACTCCAATCACTCGGTATCCTCAGGCTTTGAAGCTTCAGGATTGTATTCAATGCTTCTACCGGCTTCGTCCACCGCCATCCTGAACCTGTCAAGGTAGTCGTCTAAGTAGAGGTAGTTGTCACATGCGTCGCGCAGCTCTTTGGAACTCGCTTCGCGGAATACCGCATTCTCCACGATCTTGCCCTGATGCTTGATCTCATCGACAACTTCCACGAAATCGCTGTCGCCTGAGAGCAGTATTGCTACATCGTAAGCGTTGTGGAATGCCAGACTCAGCATATCGGTGGCTATACGCACATCTACGCCTTTTTCGATCAGTTTCCGCATAGGTCCGTCGGGACAGTGAATGGTTTTCCATTTCAGCAGAGTGATCTTCAGGTCGATGTTGATGTTGTGCTTGCGGCATATCTTTTTGATGGTCTCCGCAAAGTTCATCTGCGACTCGTATCCAGCAGGATCGTATTCCTTCGGTGGAACTGGCAGGTAGTAATAGACCCTGATCAGCCGCCTGCCTCTCGTGATGAATTTGAAGAGCTTCACATAGTCAAGCCTGAGCTTTTCTCCCCACTCCTCTCCGATGTTTTTGAGTGAGGTGTAGAGATTGGAGCCGTCGACAAAAATCATAACTCTATCCACAGCAACACACCTCCTTTAAACCTTTTTAAGTTGCTGTGAGGCAGCATCATGCTAATGATGCCTCTTCCTCCTGTTTCCATGATTCCCCTTGTGTCCGGTGTGACCGGACTTTGTTTCCTTTTTCGCGACCTTTGAGACTGTGCCCTCAAGCACAGCTTTCCTCGATAGTTTTATCCTGCCGAGGTCGTCTATGTCGATGACCTTGACCAGCAGCTTGTCGCCAACATGGACGATGTCCTCGACATTTTTGACCCGTTTGGTATCAAGTTCGGATATGTGGACAAGGCCCTCCTTTCCGGGCAGGATTTCGATGAAAGCGCCGAACGGCGCAACCCTCACGACTTTGCCCATATAGACCTGCCCAATTTCGACATCCTGAACGAGTTCTTCGACCATTGAGCGCGCCTCGTTGACCGAATCCTGAGACACGCCTGAAATGACGACCTTGCCGTCGTCGCTGATGTCGATCTTCGTTGAAGTGGATTCGATGATTTTCCTGATAGTTCTGCCGCCGGGGCCGATGACCTCGCCGATCTTCTCTTTCGGGATCCACATTGCGACCACCTTGGGAGCGTACTGAGAGAGGGAATCTCTCGGTTGGGAGATGGTCTTTTCCATGATGTCTAAAATCTGGTCCCTTGCCGCGCGGGCACGCTCGAAAACCTCTTTGATGATGCTGGTCGGCAGACTGAGAATCTTGAGGTCAAGCTGGATGCCGGTTATCCCCGTCCTTGTGCCTGCCACCTTGAAATCCATGTCGCCGTAATGGTCTTCGTCTCCGAGTATGTCGGTAAGAAGCTGGTATTTGCCGTTTTCCATGACGAGCCCGATCGATACACCGGCAGCGGCCGTTTTGATCGGCACACCGGCGTCCATCAGCGAGAGCGAAGCGCCGCAGACCGTCGCCATCGAAGATGACCCGTTTGACTCGAGGATGTCTGAGACCACCCTGATGGTGTATGGGAATGTGTCCTCGTCGGGGATGAGCGGCTCGATCGACTTCTCGGCAAGGTTACCATGCCCGATCTCGCGGCGTGATGGCCCTCTGAGCGGCTTGATCTCGCCTGTCGAGAAAGGATGGAAGTTGTAATGCAGCATGAACCGCTTGGCCTCCTCCGGCTCCAGTTCCGAGAGGCGCTGAACATCCTCGGATGTGCCGAGTGTGGTCACCACAAGCGCCTGTGTCTCGCCTCTTGTGAACAGGGCTGAGCCGTGAGTGCGCGGGAGCAGGGAGACCTCTGTCGTGATGGGCCTGACCTCGTCAAAAGCGCGTCCGTCGATGCGGCGGCCCTCCTCGATGACCATCTTCCGCATGATCTCGCGCTCAAGTTCATACAGCATGTGACCGATCTCGACCGAGCTGTCCGGGAATTGCTCCGCTAATTGCTCGTTGACGAATTCGTTTATCTCGTGTAGCGCATGTGTCCGCATCTTTTTCTCTTTAATCTGAAGTGCCTCTCTGATTTTGTCGGTTGCCAGTTCCCTGATCGCTTTCTCTAAGTCTTCCGGGACGACTATCTTCGTGTAATCCCTCTTTTCAGGGATGCCCGCAATGGAAATCAACTCCTCCTGGAGCTTAATGACCTGATCGATGTAAGGGAGACCGAATTCGATCGCTTCCAGCACGATGTCTTCAGGGACTTCCTTACCGCCGAATTCGATCATGGTCACCTCGCCGTTAGCACCGGCTAACAGCAGGTCGAAATCGCTTTCCAAAAGCTGTGAATTTGTGGGATTTATCACAAACTGGCCGTCTATGCGGCCGACTTTCACAACTCCAAGAGGCCCGTTGAACGGTATGTCAGAGATCATGAGCGTGGCCGATGCGCCGATGAGGCCCAACAGGTTGCCCTCGTTCTCCATGTCGTAGGACAGGAGGTATGCGATAACCTCGACTTCGTCCGTCATGTCCTTCGGGAAGCGCGGCCTGATCGCCCTGTCGATCGCCCTGCTGTAAAGGATTTCCCTATCGCGCGGCTTCCCCTCGCGCTTGATGTATCCGCCGGGGATCTTACCAGCAGCGTAGGACTGCTCCCTGTATTCCACGAGGAGAGGCAGGAAGTCGAGCCTGTCGCGGGCCTTCTTCGATACAACGGTCACAAGGACCACTGTATCGCCATATTGAACGATGGTATGGGCATCAGCCTGCCTTGCAACTCGTCCCGTCTCAATTATAAGTTTTCGCCCACCTAACTCCGTTTCTACTTTTTTAACCATTTCCAGCCATCTAACCTCTCAATCCGAGTTTTTTGACGACCTCACGGTAGCGAGAGAAATCCTCACGCCGCAGGTAGTTAAGAAGGCGTCTCCGCTTCCCGACGAGCTTTATCAAGCCGTATCTGGAATGGACATCCT
>JALVZN010000069.1 GCA_027037615.1 Caldifarciminota bacterium
TTTCTAATCCATTTCTTTCTAGTGAATGCTCTTACTCTGCCTCTTCAATGATTATTGCCCCACCGGGACATTCCTCAGCTGCCTGCTGGACATCCTCTCTGTCGCCAGTGAACTCCATTCCTTCTTTGACATGAGCTAGTCCGTCATCGCCCATATAGAACACATCAGGTGCTATCTCGACGCAAATTGCGTCGCCTACACAGAGATCCGGATCTATCCACACTTTCTTCTTTGCCATTTCCATCTCCTCCTCGCTGATAACTTTGACAATATTATAATTCAAAGCCATTGGCAGCGTCAATCAGGCGAGAAGCATCAAGTTTTTAATCTTGGTTGTGCGCGAAGCTTTTTCTCTATAGCCACTGGCTCAACTTTGAAGTTTACAACTTCTGAACAAAGCAACCTCGCGATCTCCTTGATCTAAATTAATCTAAACTCTCTTACTGGTTGGATTTCATGGAGTATTCGGCTATCATGCGGCGGACGACATCCCCGACCTTGACCATTAGATCAGTGTCCCTGTCGGAGGATGTGCCTCCATCGGCAACAAGCTCCTGTCCAGTCTTCAACGAAATAAGCTTGAAATTGAACGATACGGTCTCGCCGCTGCGGGTAACCTCGCCATACATGATCAAATCTGCGCCTATGTTTCTGGCTATCCTGATGCATTTGCCCTGATCGATGAGGTCGCGGGACGGTATCTCGCGATCGACCGCCTGATTGACCGTTGTGGCTGGGATGAGCTCGATATTGGGCGAACCGCGAAGCGCATCATAAGCAAGTTTCTGAATGCGGCTCCCGAGATGGGCGCTCACAGCATCGTTGTTCTTCTCTTTCAACGGGAATATGGCGAGTTTGGGCTTGATGATCGATGTGGTGTCCGTCGCCACTTCATAGCTCCTGTTCAGCTGCTCGAGAACAAGGTCAGTTATATCGTCGTCGGAGTTGTAATACATGATTCCGCTGCTCGACAGGTCAAAAATGACCGAATATCCCATGTCTTTTGCCACGGATGAGACCACTGAATCTATGTTGTGGATGTAAGGCTGCAAAAGTTCGGCATTTTTCCGCTCAAGTTTGCCATTAGGC
The DNA here is from genome assembly GCA_027037615.1 of Caldifarciminota bacterium. Lineage (GTDB taxonomy): Bacteria > Hydrothermota > Hydrothermia > B15-G9 > B15-G9 > WGAI01. The sequence continues at coordinate 1,090 of JALVZN010000069.1, forward strand.
CCCCATATCGACTTCCAGAAGTTTTTGTATTCGTCCTCAAGCTGCTGAATTTCCTGTTCCCGCCTCATGCGTGCCTCATCGCTAAGCATCGGTTTTTCTTTCTCGTAAGCCGATTTAAGGCTGTCGATCACCTGCTTGAGGCTGTCGCGCTGAGCCTCCCACTTCCGAATGTAGTTTGAAAGCTCACTCTTCGCGTTCTGCAAGTCCTGATATTCTCGCATTATGCGTTTGATGTTTACAAATCCAATGCGCTGCTCCTTGCCATACAAAAAGACTGGCACAAGAAGCAGAATAAGCCATATAGCCTTTTTCACAGTCCACCTCCGATTTCCCTTGAACATTTTGCACAATACCTTGTCCATGGGATAAGTTTGAGCCTTTCGGGCTCTATCCGTGCGCCGCACCTTTCACAAATCCCATACTCTCCCCGCTCTATCTTCTTCAAAGCTATGTCTATCTCCTTGATAAGTCCGAGTTCGTGCTCAGCAAGGACATATCTGGAAAGCTCGTCAAGGGTTACATGTGCGAGGTCCTCGATATCTTTGGGCTCAAGCCACTCCTCGCCAACTTTCTCGGATAACTCCTTTTCTTCCAGCAGATTACGGAGCAAACTCTTCTTCTTATCAAGCAATAACTTCCTGTAAAACTCTATATCGAACATCATAACATGTTCTCCTAAAATGTGAGAAACGGCTTAAGGTCCTTCACAGCCCCCTTCAGAGTGATTTTGACAATCCCAAAGTTTGTGAAGGCCTTAGGTAACACCATTATCGAATAGAAATCCGGATCTATTATCGGGTAAAAGAGAACTTGGTGGTTTGAAGTCTTCATTATCATCTCTTCATGCTTGCCCCATCCATTGATGCCCAATATCTTGCTGATGGCATCGAGCAGATTATAGTAGTATTTTTGCAACTTCTCAGCCTGGTCCACAGAGATCGGCGGGTATGATGCAACCACAGCACCATCCATTGTGACGATATGGATGGCCTCAACTGCCCCAATTTTGGATGATATTTTGGCCAGAACATCAGTGATATTACTCATAATGTTTCTCCTTTCTTATTTGGGGAAAATCACAAATGATGCTGTGCCGTTGTTATAGCCCACCGGACCGACTTTCAGACGATAGCCCTCGCCGTAGCCATGAAAGCCTGCAAATTTCACGGGAAGTATCTGATTTACAGCTGCCATTGTCTTGTAGAACTTGTCGCCCATCACAAGCAAACGTGGGAGCGAATCGAGGACAAGTAGCCCGGACGCAGGGACTCCCTCCATCTCCTCAATCGCCTTTTTCGCGGCTTTCAGCGATGATGAGACAAGGTTCTGTATAGTGGTATGCATAATTCTTATCGGTATCCCATTGGGAACCGGGCTCATAAGCTCCACAGAACCATCATCATATAGTTTAACAGGCGTTCTGATCTTATAGAGAGCGGAAACCCCTGACCTGTAACCTATCGGGAAACTGGCAAGGAGCCTCTGGATATTCTCAGGCGTCATGTTGATGCTTTTCTTGGCAAATATCTGTTTCCAGATGTTGATCGCCGGTTGATTTTGTATCTCGTAAACCCTTTTCCCCACCATATTTGTGATGTTGAGGTCGATCGTGAGCGGTTTCCACCCATAGGCCACGCTCGCAGCAATCGGTTTTTTGCTATAGATTGCGGCCCCAACTATGGCATCAGGGAAGACGTTGTAATTGTGGATCACCTTGACACTGCGGAATTTAAGGCTGTCTCCGGCCGCCGAACCTGCAATCGGCATGCTGACAGGAAGAAGTCTTCTGAGCTCCCTAACAACCTCATTTCCATCGACGAAGAGCGGGTCGAAAAAGAAGATAAAAATGCCATGTTCCATATCCGCTTTTAGAACCTCCGGAAACATTTTATTTACGGGCTCGGCAAGACTTTTCAGCGCTCCATTCAGGTCTTTCGATATCCCTGTCGCATGTGACACAACTATTCGCATATCGTTTGAGACGAGTCCCGCTATGCATATTCCTTTGATAATTCCGCCGCGATTGGCGAAAAGGCCGCCCCCCGTCGTCGCACCGATTATCTCAGATGGTGCAACTTCCTGTATAGCGGAAAGTATGTCTGGCAGATGAAGGTCAGCATCGGCAAAAACGAAGATAAGATCCGGCATCTGGCCTGAAAATCCCTCAAGAAGTTCAAAGGCAAGGCTCCTTGCTACATTGGGGTCACCTTTCGGCGAAATTACACTGTTGAATATCGTGCTCATCTTACCCCTCTTTATTCATCCTTTCTATAAAATGCGTGTCGATGTTGCCGCTGACGAAGTCAGGGTGTTCCACAATTTTAAGGTGGAAAGGTATGGTCGTCCTGATGCCATCTATGATAAACTCCTCAAGACTCCTTCTCAGCCGTGAAATGGCTTCCTTTCTGTCCCTGCCTTTGACGATGAGTTTAGCGACGAGCGAGTCGTAATACGGCGGTATGGTGTAACCTGCGAAGACATGGGTATCTATGCGGACGCCAGGGCCGCCCGGCTTGTGGAAGAGCGTGATTTTGCCGGGGAAAGGCGCAAAGTCCATGTCCGGGTCCTCGGCGTTGATGCGCGCCTCTATCGCATGCCCGTTTAAACTCACATCTCCCTGCTTGTATTCCAATTTTTCGCCTGCCGCAATCAAAATCTGTTGCTTCACAAGGTCGATGCCCGTAACCATCTCCGTGACAGGATGTTCCACCTGTATCCTTGTGTTCATCTCCATGAAGTAGAAATTGCCATCCTCATCCATGAGGAATTCCATCGTCCCGGCGGATTGGTAACCAATGGCTTTTGCACCTTTGACCGCAGCCCTGCCGATCTTTTCCCTCAACTTAGCATCAACGGCAGGTGAAGGCGATTCTTCCATCAGCTTCTGATGTCTGCGTTGAATTGAGCATTCCCTCTCGCCGAGGTGTATCACATGGCCATACTTATCGCCCAAAAGCTGAATTTCGATGTGGCGGGGCTTCTGGATGTATTTCTCAATGTAAAGGCGCGGATCGCCGAACGAAGCAGCAGCTTCAGCCCTTGCGACCTTGAAGTTGTTTTCCAATTCCTCAGGTGTCCTTGCGATGCGCATACCGCGCCCACCGCCGCCAGCTGCCGCCTTTATGATAACGGGGTAACCCATCGAATCCGCTATCTTTAATGCCTTATCGACATCCCAGATAGGCTCATCGACGCCCGGCAGAACAGGCACCCCAGCCTCACGCATGGCCCGCTTCGCCTCGATCTTGTCTCCCATCATTGCCATGACTTCAGACGGCGGGCCAATGAACACGAAGCCGCTTTCCTCAACGACCTGAGCGAATTCGGGGTTTTCGGCAAGGAACCCGTAGCCCGGATGGATAGCGTCAACGCCGGCCACCTCAGCAGCGCTTATTATGCGCGCTATGTTGAGGTAGCTATCCTGAGGCGATGGTGGGCCTATCCTGATTGCATAATCTGCAAACTGGACATGGAGGGAATGCTCATCCGCCTCAGAATAGATGGCAACACTTTCTATCCCAAGCTCTTTCAATGCGTAGATGACGCGTAGGGCAATCTCGCCTCTGTTTGCAATTAGAACCCGTTTGAACATGTTGAACTTGATTTTAATGTATAACTGTCACCTTCTCAACACGGCTAAAATCGCCGATTTCTGCTTCAACAAAGTAAATTCCGGCGCTCAATCTCATCGGCATCGAGAACTCGTTCGCTCCGACATTCAGGTCTCTGCTAAAACTCGCAATCTGCCTTCCGGTCACATCCATAACTTTGAAGCGAGCGAGGGCATTTTCGGTCGAGTAGAGCCTGAGTCTGATGGCATCGCCCATGCCGCTGACGATAAAGCTTGTTATCGGCGCCCCGTTTCCCTCATGGATAGCCGTAACATCCTGAATGTAAGCATCATCGATGTAAAAAGGCCCTGCATCTTTGTTGCTGACATAGAACCGCACGCCGAGCATGGCCTTTCGAGCGCTCAAGGGCGCCGTCCACGAGTATGTGAGCTCCTGCCAGCCCGTTGAATCCACCGAATAGGAGCCGGACCAGTCGTTGTCCCAGCGCCCGCGATCGTTCAACCACCTGATCAAAAGCCTCGCTCTGCCCGTCGTGTTCTCATAGACCCAGATCGAAAGATAGTAGGTGTCACCCGGAATTATGGTGAGCGTGTCGGAGTAGATGTTCTTTCGATCCAGCGAGTTGACCATCAGGCTGTAATTCCCGGAATGGACATGTGTGGAGTCCTTTGCCCATGTGATGCCGCTCTGCCTTATCCAGAACGCCGGGCTGTCATCCACCCACACCTCAAACCCGGGGTTCCGTATGGGGCTGCCGGTCGGCGGCATAACGGTGTATCCCCTGACTTCCGATGTCGTGGTGGCACCTGAATCATCCATCGCCCAAAGGTAGTAGCTCACATAAGTGCCGACAGGATAAGGCTGTATGCGATAAAACGATGTGTCGCCGCTGCGATCGAAATGCCCAAAAGCCACAAAATCGGAGCTGTCCACGCTCACGAAGATGGAATCCGCAGCTATCGCCGACTGGTCTCTGACCTCGGCCTTGATCGTGACCGTGTCGTTCGGGTCAGGATATGCGGGTATCTGGATGATGTTCCCGATGAACGGCGGAATGTTGGACGATGTTCCGCCTGCGAGCCAGATACTTGCGTTCAGGACGGCCTCACGGTTTTCAACTCCCCGCTCGGTCCAGCCGTCATAAAGGCTGTTGCCGGGCCTACCTGTGCCATCATCGACGGGCGAGCTGTCGGTCAATGCGGCTATCTTACCGTTTCCGTAACTGCCAGTTGCGAACATCACATAGGAGCCGTTGACGTCATCATACCAGACATGGCCTCTGAGCATGGGATTGACGCTGACATCGAGCGACATGACGGTCGCTGCGTAGAAGCTCATCGCGTGCACATCGCCGTATTCGCCGTGAATTACAGGGTCATCGGGGTCGTTTGAGATATTGTAGTTCGGGTGGATCGACACGGAGTTGTTCGGATCCCCGGTCACATGGAAATGGATACCAAAATACGGCTCAAACAGGTTCCAGATACGAGGCGAGTCCCAGCCGTTGTTGTTCCTGTCTGATGCGTTGTGGTCAGAGACCATGAACAGGCCGCCGCCATCGCTCACAAACTGCAAGATTGCGTTGATCTCGTCCTGCGTAAACGGATCCTGCGGCTCGCAAACTATGAAGACATCGAAATTTGAGAGATCAAGCGGGTTTGTGGTGTCTCCGTAGGTTATGCTTGAGCCGGGCGGCAATGTCACGACCTCATGTCCCGAGACCCACAGGTCGTAACCCCAATCGGAAATGCCTCCGAGCCAATCGTCTCCGTTGGATGGGTATGTCGGATACGGGTATGGAAAATCGTCGTCAATCGTCCAATCGGCATTGCCAGCCGTTTCGTCCTTCGTGTAATCGAAAAGGAATCTCGCAGCGTTCAGGCTTGACGCAAGCGCTGCTAAGGCGATAAAGCCTGCCATAAATTTTCTGAACATGGCTTCAACCTCCCTATTTTGTATCAAAAAGCCACTTATGATAAGCGCTCAATCCTCAAAATTGAAGCGAACGAGGGGGATTTACTCCCCCTCGCCTTTCTGAAAAACTCACGCCTGAGGGACTCAGGCCACTTTTGCTATCTCACGATCACGAACTTGCGAATTTCTGTCCCGAATTTCGTGCTCAAGACTGCCAGATACACGCCGTTTATGCCCAAATTCACCCTGAGGTTGCTGTGTCCCCTGCTCAGATGCCCGGTTTTCAGACCGACAAGTCGTCCATTCGGCGAGTAAATCTCCAATCTGTATGGCGTCGAGGATGGCGTTTTGACCTCAAAGATGACCGTCGATGTCACTGTGGATTTCAGAGCAACCGTATACACCGACGGCTCAACGCCTCCCTCTTCGATGGATGTGACCACGAAAGAGATCGTGTCAGACAGACCATAATTTGGCGGCTGTGAGCTGTCGTTGGCGCGGACAAAGTATGAAACCGAGTGGTTCGCAGAATCCGAGAATGCCGGAATTTCGCCTATCCAGCCGCTGTATGACTCGTTCATCTGCGTGGAATCATAGCCCTGGCCATCAATGGAGTAGAACAACCATGCATCGTGGACGCCGCTCAGGCTGTCGGTTATCCATGCGTGCACCTCGTAGGGGCCGAAGAACCAGCTCGTGTCGCTCCAAGCGGTCATGGAGTCGATTTCGGGCGGCGTGATGTCGATCCCGAACGAATCGACATGCGACCACGGCGATGTGTTGCCCGCACCGTCGAACGCCATAACCCTCCAGTTGTAAAAGCCTTCTGCGAGGGTTACATGCGCCACATTTGTGTCAACCGTGTCTGTCACAACGACGCTGCCGTTCGAGCTCACCTCGAAGACATAGCTCACAGGCGCAGCTTCGATGGCAGGTTTGCCGCCTTTGAACGAAACGGCTGACCACGAGAGCGTCACGGATGTGTCGGCAAGCCATGTTCCGCCCACAGGAAGCGTCAACGCAGGCGCTTCGGGATGGGTCGTGTCCACCTCGAACGACCACGCATCGGAGAAATCCGATCCGTTGGCAGCAAAGTCAAACGCCTTAACCTTCCACCAGTAAGTTCCTTCCGGAAGTGTCAGCGAACCACCCGATTCAAATGAGATAAACGAATCTGCGGTCGAGAAATCCGGGGATTGCGAAATGAGTATGAGATAAATTGCCACGCCGCTCAGGGAATCGGCCGCATCCGACCAGTCCAGATTAACGATTGTCGAACCGAGATAAGCACCATTTTCGGGGGAGATGAGCGTTACAGTTGACGGCGGCGTGATGTCAACCCCAAACGAATCCACAGGCGACCATGGAGATGCATTGCCTGCGCCGTCAAACGCCATGACACACCATCCATAGATGCCCTCTGGAATCACCTCCTGAACTACATTGGTGTCAACCGTATCGGTCACAACAGCGCTGTCAAATGCTATCACTTCAAGGACATATCTCACAGGCGCAGCCTTCACGGCATGTTTTCTGCCTTTGAACGAGACAGCCGACCAGGAGAAGGTTACAATGGTGTCCGATAACCACTCGCTGATCGGTTCATTCGGGGTAGGCGCATTTGGATGGGTTGTATCCACCTCGAACGACCACACATCGGTGAAGCCTGAACCGTTGCCAGCGCGGTCGAACGCCTGAACCCGCCACCAGTAGGTCGCCTCAGCCAGCGTCAGCGTCGTCTCAGATGCGGCGCAGAAGAACGAGTCGGCAGTCGAGAAGTCGGGCGATTGCGATACGACCACGAGGTAGGTCGCGATGCCGCTCAGGGTGTCAACAGCGTCGGACCAATCAAATTGAACGGATGCCGAACTGAGATAGGTGCCGTTTTCGGGTGAGATGAGTCCGAATGCCGACGGCGGTGTGATGTCGATCCCGAACGAGTCGCTCGGTGACCATGCGGATGTGTTGCCAGCACCGTCGAACGCCATAACTCGCCATGTGTAAAAGCCTTCCGTGAGTGAGATACGAACCGCATTGGTGTCAACCGTGTCGGTCACGACGACATTCCCGTCTGAACTCACCTCGAAGACATATCTCACAGGTGCGGCCTCGACGGCAGGTTTACCGCCCTTGAACGAGACAACTGACCACAAGAGCGTCACCGATGTGTCGGCAAGCCATGTTCCGCCTACAGGAAGCGTCAACGCAGGCATTTCAGGATGGGTTGTATCCACCTCGAACGACCACGCATCGGTGAAGCCTGATCCGTTGCCAGCGCGGTCGAACGCCTGAACCCGCCACCAATAGGTCGCCTCAGCCAGTGTCAGCGTCGTCTCAGATGTCGAGCAGAAGAACGAATCGGCAGACGAGAAGTCGGGCGATTGCGATACGACCACGAGGTAGGTCGCGATGCCGCTCAGGGTGTCAACGGCATCGGCCCAGTCGAACTGGACGGTCGTCGAGTTTAGATAGGTGCCGTTTTCGGGTGAGATGAGTCCGAATGCCGACGGCGGCGTGATGTCAATTCCGAACGAATCCGTTGGCGACCAATCGGATGTGTTTCCAGCATCGTCAAATGCCATGACCCGCCATGTGTAAAAGCCTTCTGCGAGCGTGAGGTGCGCCACATTGGTGTCAACCGTGTCGGTTGCCACAACATTGCCGTTTGAGCTCACCTCAAAAACATAGCTTATGGTGTTGCCGCTGGCAATGGAACGACGACCCTTAAGCGATACGGATGACCACGAGAGCATAACCGATGTATCAGCGAGCCATGTTCCACCAATCGGAGAGGTCAAAACCGGCACAGTGGGACGGGTTGTGTCTATCGCAAAATACCTCACATCTGAGAAGCCCGACCCGTTTCCAGCGCGGTCGAACGCCTTAATCCGCCACCAGTATCCCGCTTCCATGAGCGTCACAGTCGTCTCCGAGGCGGTGCAGAAGAACGAATCGGCAGTCGAGAAATCGGGCGATTGCGACACAAGCAGCATATAGTTTGCAACGCCACTCAGGGTGTCAACGGCGTCGGACCAGTCGAACTGAACGGCTCTGGTGTTGAGATAGGCGCCGTTTTCCGGCGTGATGAGATCAACTGTTGACGGCGGCGTGATGTCGATCCCGAACGAATCGGCTGGCGACCAGTCGGATGTGCCTGCACCGACATAAAACGCCTTCACATGCCACCTGTAAGTGCCTTCAGAAAGCGGGATTTCCACAAAATTCGTGTCAACGGTGTCGTGGACGACTGTCGTGTTCCCGCTCAGGACTTCGATAACAAACTTCAGGTCGTATTTTGTCCCAGCGTCCTTGCTTGCGGGATCATCGAGCCGTTCCTTTTGCAGGGCACCTTTACGCCTGAATTTTCCGATAAATCCTGTGTCTCCAACCTTTTTCCTGCCTGTTGTCCATGAAAATGCCACCATCGTGTCGTTCAGCCATGTCCCCCCAATCGGCGTAACAAGGCCGGGGACCGACGGGGACGGCATCTCCTTTGTGAAGCTCCAGACATTCGACTCCGCCGTGTTGCCAGCAGAATCAACGGCAACGACCTTCCAGTAAAATGTGCCGTAGGATGAGAGTGCAATGCTCATGCCGGATGTGTCCACAACAAACGAATCATAAGACGCAAATGTTGAATCATTTGAAATGACAAGCAGATAGTGTCCCATGCCGCTCGATGTGTCCTGCGCCTCTGACCAGTCAAAATTGATAATCGAATCGGTGACGGATGCTCCGTTCTCAGGAGAAAGCAAGTTAAAGCCAAACGGCGGGTCAGGATCGAGATAGAACGAGGTCGTGCGGGTCCTATCATCGTAGTCGGGGGCGTAGTAAGTGACTACATACCACCAGTATCTCCTTTTTTCAGTCAGGACTGTGTCAAAATAAGTTGTGGTCAGCGTATCATTGATGATGTAGGATGAGCCGTAAGCTTTCAGGATGTAGTAGGCTCCGGTGGCACCAGTTGTGTCTTGCCATTCAAAATGGACATTTCTCGGCGCCCACTGCCCATTTATGGGTTCGATTAAAACAACTGGTGCAGGAGTTGGAGGGAAGGGGTCACTTGTGAAGGCATGAAGTCCAAGCTCGTAAAATGCGGCGTATATCTTGTAATCTTTGAAGAAAACCCCTCTTGCATACCCCTCGTCATAGAGAAGATAGCCCGGCTTCCTGATGTTGGAGGTATCCCTCATATCCACGATAACAAAGCCGGAGCCGGTGGACAGATAAACATCACCGATGAAAACGGCTCCACTGTCAAATGGCGACACATCGTAAGCCGTCCATGAAGCGCCGTTAAAGCTAATCTCTGCTATTTCATGAGGATTTGTCGGGTCACTGATATCAACGATACCAGGT
>JALVZN010000070.1 GCA_027037615.1 Caldifarciminota bacterium
AATTCGCTGTGCGTGAGCGACCCACATTGCGTAATACCAGCCGTGCCCGTTGTGGTTGTAGATAGCCTCTCCGCGCCTGAACTCAGCGACTGCCGTGTCGTAGCTGGATGTGTGCCGGTATTCGTAAAGCTTTCTGACATCGAGTGAATCAGGCACGGCAGCAGAGTCAACGATCTCTTTTGCAACCCCACCGGGAGAAAACGGCTCATCCCATAGTATCATGCCGTTCAACACCACTCGACCGAGATAGTCTGTCGAATCGAGCGCGAAATACCGCTTGAGCTTTCGGTAGTAAAGCTTTAACCCGTAAGCAGTTGCTGCGGGAATCCTGCCGACAAACACATCCGGATACATATCGACCATGTCCTCGACTTCGCCGAAAGTGTTATCGTTATCCGCATCCCATGTTCCATCGAGGTCGGAAAAATACAGATCCGCCCGTATGCTGTCTTCGCCGACGACGCCATGCGCTGATGTCATTGCGTAAGCCACTCTCGACGGCATTGGGCCCTCGTCCCCGGCTATCGCCACAAAGAGAAGGCCAGAATCGGCCGCCGCTTTCAGGTAGTTCCTCAGTTTCTCTGCCCTGTCGCGCCCGCTGTAATTGCTCTCTACCCATTCCATGGTGCGCACTTCGGCTTTGAAGCCTCTCACACGGTGCAAAAATGCGATGGAATCGGCCCACAGCAAGTAATCCTCAGGTGTTATGATGAGATAATCAAACGAGGCATTATCGTTCACAGGAATATGGATGATTTCAGGGTTGATGACGATCGAGCGCAGAAACTTCTCGAGGTAAAAGGCCGATAACCTGCTGTAACCGCGAGGGTAAATGGTGGAATCCATTTTTGTCTCAAGCTGAATTTCGAGGTGTTTCAACCTTTCAAGTTCGCCTGTCACGGGGTTGTATCTGAACGGGTTAACGACCAATCCTGCCACAGGCCATCCAAACAGGTGTCCTGTGGAGGTCAATTCGACCCATTCCGTCGGGTAAAATCCATTGTGACGGTAAACTTCACCTTCAACGGATGTTTCGTCTAAATCCACACTTTTGATTTCAGGGGGTATTGTGGGGACAGGGGTCGGGGTGGGCACCACATACTTGTTAGACAAAAACTTTTCGTAATCTGCATCTACCACTTCGACACCTACAACTCGCTGTCCCATCGGTGCAGCGACAACTATCGGGTAAACTGGCAGTAGCGGATCCCCGGCTCGCCATGGCATTGCCATATCGCTGCTGAAAATCGCTATTCCGTTCGATTTTTCGGCCACTTTTTCAGAATTTGGAATCTCAACGGTTATGTTGAAGGACGACATAAGTGACAGGACGATAAGAAGGTTCATGGTATTGCCCTCCATGATAAATAAAAAGGGCGGGTTGGAATACCCCGCCCTCAATGTGCCTGACGAAATCTATCTTAGTAAAGTATGTAGTTCCTGTAGTCTTTGACCTTCAAGGAATCTATGATTTCCTTTGTGAAGGCGTCCCAGAGCCGAGCGGCAGTCATCCTGTTCTGCCGTTCAATGGCCATCTTTTTAAATGCCTCAAAGTTTTTCTTGTCGGGTTCCTTTCTGTCAAGGACTTTGATGATGTAAGCGGCGTTGTTCTCGAGTATGGGTTTTGAGACGGCACCGACAGGAAGCGTGAATGCTGCTCCGTAAACTTTGCCCCTGTAAACCAGTCCCGGAACACCCTGAGTCCTTGTGAAGTAGCCTGTGGTATCGTGCTTAATCGTCAGTTGCGGATATTCTTTGGCGATGTCGTCGAAAGATTTACCGCTCTTAATCTCGTTGTAGATCTTCTCAGCGTATTGCTCGGCCAGTTTCTGCTGCATCGTGCGTTTGTAAAGCCTTTCGACCTTTTTCTTCACTTCATCGAACGGCGGCACATACTCCCGTTTCCGATCTTTCACCTGTGCGACCATGTAATAACGGGATTTCCTGATGACAGGAAGGACATCGCCTTTTTTGGCATCTTTGACGAGTTCCTGTAACTCTTTATCGCGGCCGAAGTAAGGGATGAAGTTCTGGTCGAGTTTGAATTCGCCAGTCTCCCTGACTTTCAGTCCAAGCTGAGCGGCGGCAGAGTCCAGACCAACATCCTGAGCGAGACGCTGAAGCTCGACGGCTTTCTCATGGGCGTTCTGTATGGTCTGTGTGCTCGAAACAATTCTGACGAGTATGTGCTTTATGTGGAGAGAATCACCTGATTTTTCAACAACTTCGGCAAGATGCCAGCCCGCATTTGTCAGGATCGGGCCATAAAGTTTGCCAACAGGTGAATCTTTTAAAGTGCTGTAAAGCTCAAAAAACTTGTTGAATGCGTTGTTCGACCTTGATGGGAAAACCCAGCCTAAATCGCCACCCTTGTCGCGGGAGAGGTCGTCCTCCGAGTATTCTGCTGCAATGGAGTCGAACGGGATGTTGAGCTCCTTCATCTGATCGAGAAGACCCTCAATCCTGTCTCTCGCAGCGACCGTATCGTCATGTGATGGGGTTTTGGGGATGACGACAAACGCAAGATTGGCCGAGTTTTTGAGTTTGAACGAATCTTTGTTCTCCTCGTAGAACTTCTTGAGGTCGTCATCGGTGTATTTTATGAGAGAGTCCGGAATTCGGATGATGAGATACTCGATTTTGACCCTTTCGTTGCGCTTTTTGAAGTCATACCATGCCTCTGTGTCGGAAACCGTAACGGCGTTGTAGGCATCGATACGCATTATCTCACGAGGGACCTCGTTTCTGTATCTTTGCTCGAATTGCGCGAAGAACTGGAGGTTTCTCGGGTCAGCAAGTGCCTGTCTGTATCTGCGATAATCGAAATTGCCAGTCGAGTCCTTGAAATATTCCATGTTTCTGACTTCAGGCGGAGGCGAGAGTTCAAGGAGGGATACAACCGTTTCATCGTTGAGGTATAGATCCCTCTGCTTGATCACCTTTTCCCATGCGATGTCCTTAAGCATGTTGTTCCAGACATCTTCTTCTATCTGAGCCTCTTCGTCAGGTGTCAGGTTCCTGCCGCCTTTGGCGTTCATCGAATCCTGTATCGCTCTGGAATAGCGCTGGTTGAAGATGGAGTATGGGATTTCCTGGCCGTTTATCTTCGCTATAATTCCTCTTTCCCACGGTTTGCGCGACCGATGACCCACGATGTTTGCGCCAAGTCGGATGAAGATCCAGAGAATGAAGGAAGCCGCTACGATCCAGAAGAAAAATTTAATATTTTTGCGGAACTTCAACATTGTCATATCTATCTGATCCTCCAGTTTTTATTGTGGGGCATAGTATATGAAGCCGTTGAAGATGTGTCAAGGAATTCGCCCGTTCGGCC